>DSBB01000191.1 GCA_011046175.1 Candidatus Hydrogenedentota bacterium
ACCACGCAAACACCAATCCAAACAATGCCGCCCAAGCGCGGAGATTTCCCGTTCCCGGCGTTTTTGTATATACTGGGAAGACGGCCTGAAACAAAAGGAACAAAATCATGACGAAAGAAAAGGCTATCCGGTCGGCGCTGATTACGGGCGCATCCACGGGTATTGGCGAGGCGTGCGCAATGCGGCTTGCGGCGCGGGGCTGGCGCGTGTTCGCCGGGGTGCGTCGCGAAGAGGACGGGCGTTCTCTCGCGGCGCAGGCGTCGGGCAGCATCGTGCCGGTGAGGCTCGATGTGACGAACAAGGAGCATATCGCCGCCGCCGTAAAACAAGTGCGCGGCCTTGTCGGCGAAGACGGTTTGGACGGGCTGTTGAACAACGCCGGCATTGCCGTGGGCGGGCCGCTGGAGTATCTGCCTGAAGACCAAGTCGAATACCAGTTCCGGGTGAACGTATTCGGCGCGATAGCCGTCACCCAGGCGTTTCTGCCGTTGATACGCCTTGCCACGGGACGCATCCTGTTTACCAGCTCCAATTCGGGGTTCTGGTGCGAACCTTTCCTCTCCGTGTACGGCGGCAGCAAACACGCCCTCGAAGCGATTGGCGATTCGCTGCGCTTTGAACTGCAACCCTGGGGCATCCATGTGGCGCTGATTGAACCGGGCATGGTCCGAACCCCCATCTGGGACAAGGCAAAAAACGCATCCGACAACGCCGACGCCCTGTACCCGCCCGAGGCGTTGGAACGGTACGCCGCGCCCATCGCCGCCATGCGCCGGATCATTGAAGAAAAACCCTCCGTTGTCGCGCCGCCCGAACGCGTCGCCCGCGCAGTGCAACACGCCCTGGAAGCGCGCCGCCCCAAGACCCGTTACCAAGTGGGGCTCGACTGCCGCATCCAGTACTGCCTGCGCCGCGTCATGCCCGACCGCATGCGCGACCGCCTCGCGCGCCTGATCATGGGCTTGTAGGGCCCGGGGTCTGAGAGCATGATCGCAGAAGATGTCGGCGCGGGCCGGTTTTCTCGAGCGGAACCTGCATATCGGACGCCGTCGGTTTTTAACGCAGCAGCGTTGAGATGTTTTCAACAGCCTTTTCGATCATCGCCTCGGCTGTGCCCGCGGGCGCCCATGCCACCAACGGGTCCGCGCCGTAGCCGCCCTGTTCAACCCCTTCAAGAGTGGGCACATACATGACGTGTCCGTTGCAACAACCGAATACGAGGGTATGTGGCGCGGGGGATTGCGCCTTGATGCGGTTGGAAATTTCGGAAAAAAGTTCTCCCGAACCGCCGACGACGGCCAGTTCGTTGTTGATGATCAACGTATCCATGCGGACGGTAACCTGCCCTTCGGGCATGTCAACGGTAAGCGCGAGCATCTCCGGGAAAAAAGCCTGCTTCAGCGCGCCCGCGATCAGCCTGTCGCTTAAATCAAGGCGGGACTTGCCGACGAACGTGTCCGTGACGCCGACCAAAGACGGCGTCTCGGGGACTTTCGTTTCAATGCCTTTGGCCATTTCGATTACTTTCGCGCCGATGGCCTTGCCGAAACCGTCTATGCCGCGGCGGCCGTCTCCCGTATTGGCGGAAGTGTCCCCTTCGGCGCCCTGCATGAAGAAGCACTGGCCGCCCAGTTCGCGTTCGACTGTCATCTGCATGTGGCCGGGCCATTCCGATGTCCAGTGAAATTGGAACACGCTTTCAATGGTGGGGTGAGCGCCGAAATTCACCATAACGGAGATTAGTTTGCCGTCCAACGAGTCAAAACGCACCACGGACAGACGGGGGTCTTTCGGTTTGGGTTCGCGCTTTGCGTGGCGGTTGCGGTTGAAATCCGTTTCCTCAATCGCAATGCCCATGCGCGCGTCCACGACATTTTCCGCAGCCTCCACAATCGCCTCGATAATGGTGCGGGGCAGTTGCTGCGCATAGGCCACGGCGTCATCGTAAACGCCCTTGCCCATGCCCGGCGCGTCCAAGAGTTCAATAACCGGCCCGTGGTGGGTGTGCGAACCGACTGCGAGCACATAATCCACACCCGCCTTCTCCTTAACTTCGCGCTCAATAAGTTCCATCATCGCAAAAGTCGGGGCGCGTCCCAAATCAAGGCCGACCAGCGCCGCCTTCGATTCGCCCACGTCAATTACCAGCGCCTTCGCAAACAGCGGGTCCCGGGTGGCTTGCCCGGGCAACGCATGACGCGCGCCGTAGCCCCACATGGGAATCGGCGCTTCAGGGGTAATGTTGCGTCTGGCAACGCCCACGCGGAATGTGGCTGCGGCGCCATCGGTCGCTGCAAACGCCATAACGCCAAGGATGACAAAGAACGCCATAAGTTTACGCATCGGAAGAATCTCCTGTCGGCTGAACACGGGCCGTATTAACACGCGGTACTACGTCGGAAGGCATAGTATAACAGCTCTTAATTCGACCAAAACAAACCCCGCGTGGTTTCGGAAACCCCGGCGCCGCGCCAAAAACGCGCCCGCAGACGACAGGGCGCGGATGAAACCCGCGTTGGCTTGCGCGCCTCTTGGAGATATTAGGCGCTTAACACCGGGTGGCTGATAATTTTTTGTCAGTTTGCCGCATGTTGTTCATACAATTTTGTTTGTTAGCATAAAGAGCGCAAGAGTTACCTTTTGCGACTGCGCCGCAGGCGCTACTTCTTCCGGGCGAAGTCCCGGACGAAGCGAAGTACCTTATCGGCCAGAAACCGCGATTAAGAAAAAGAAGTTGGGTATGTTGTTCACGCTTCAGCGTGCGGCAGTAGTACACAAACTCTGAGTCATACACGCAACCCCGCACGCTGAAGCGTGAACAACATACAAAGAGAATAATCAAATCTGGGTTGCGGGCAAGGCCCGCGTTAGTA
>DSBB01000479.1 GCA_011046175.1 Candidatus Hydrogenedentota bacterium
ATCCAAGCCTGTCCACATGGACGGCGAGATAGTTGCCCCAGATTCTTTCTGCAGTTTCTTTCGCTTTTCCCCTGCCGTTGCGCAGGTTATCCCACAACAGCAGCGCCTTTGTTTTTTCCTCAAGGATGCCGCTGCTGTCCAGTGTTTCCTTTCTGCCGCCCATGCCGTGGCGATGCTGCGCGGTCATGGCGAAAGCGATGCGCGCCACGTCGCTATGCCGCCGAAGCGCCAGACGGTATTGACGCACGCAAAACCCCATTAATTCATCAACAGCGTTTTTCGGCAGGTCATTTTCATCAATGCCGATATTCTCGCAGAAGCCAACGGCATTTTTTATTTCTTCTTTGCGTGCCCCGCGCACGGTGTCGTCTTCTCCATCCAGTTTGATGGTGAACTGTCGTTCAATCATCGCCCACGGCGCGGGGTGTTCCGCGCCATCCGGCAGTCTGTCGGGGCCAATCCGTCGGAACCATTTCTTCTTGGGTTTCTCCCCGTTTTGTTCGGACAATACAAAATACAACGCATCGCCCGCAGGCGGTGTCGCGCCCGCATCCTCGCACAGCGCGCACAGTTGCTTTGTTGACATGGTTTGCATCACGGCGCAACTCGCCGCGTACCGGTGGCCAAGGTCAACCGACAAGACGCGCAAATCCGGCAGGCGGCACAACGGCGCGTATGTCAGTGTGCCACGTTTCTTGGGCTCAAAACGTTGCCGCCAATTGAATATGTTTTTGGCGTTCACCTTTAGCTTATTTTCCATCGCATAGTCAATCCATGGTCCCTGTGGAGACAGCTTTGGCGAGAAGGTGATGAACCAGTCGAGATTGGGCAGATGGGATTGCACCGTCTTACAGCGGTCTTTGTCCGGAACGCCTGCTTTCATTAATTTGCGTTCCAAATTATCCAACTGCCGTCTCGACACTTGGAGCCGTCCATTCCATTTTTTCTCATCAAAGACAGTCGCTATTGTCAGGCCTTTTTTAACATCCCCCGCGCCCCCTGCGGCGCGCCCGAGCCTGTCGGCGCGACTAACGACAATCGCGTCGCCGTCTTTGTTGTCTTTCGGGCGCAAATCAATAATGTCTTTCATCAGGCGCTTGGACTGCCAGCGCAGCGTCAAAGGTTTGAAAGACGCCCCGTCATATACGGTTAGGGTAAGCGAATTGACCGGCACGTCTTTCTTTGCTCTTAATGCAGCATAGTCAATACTGAATCTGGACGAACCGAAGTCGCAGTAAACCGGATGACGCAGCGCGTCCGGGTGGCGGTACATGGGAACCTTGAAACGCTTCATCTGCGTCTCCGCCCAACGCGCTTCAACGTAATTTTTCAGAATGTCAGCATCCGGTTTTCCCTTATCATTTCGCCAGACGCAGCAGGCGTCTTCCTCCGCAAGGGCTTCAAAAAGATTTATGTCGCCAAACTTGCCGCCTTCCACGTCTTCCGCCTGCGCCTGCCTTGCGGCTTCCACATAGTCTTCCGGCGTCCGGCAATCGCTTGCCGACCATGCCTTCACCACTTCCTTCCAGCCTTCAATGGCGCGTTTACGAATGACATAATCACCCACAGCGCTGGTGAGTTCCGTCCGCAGTTCGCAATACTCATCCAGATATTGCCGTGCCTCCTCCGGCACTTTGTTCAATTTTTGTGCATCTTTGCTGAACTCGATGCGTTTTCCTTCTTGAAGCAGCATCCACGAATGGGCGACCGAAACATGCCGCGCCCCGTGGTCAAGCATCACGGAAAACTCATCTATGTGGTCCTTTTCATCGCGATATGGCACACCAATCGCGCGTTCCAATTGTCCCCTGATATTTTCGTTCCATGTTTGTGTGTCTTGTGATTCCTTGTCTGGCACCTTTATTGTTTTGGCTTCATCAGCACATTTTTCAACAAACCTCTCCACGGCTTCTTTGCTTATGTTCTTTTCTGCCGCTATTTTTTCCAGCGCCATCGCGGCTGAAGAGGAACGCCCTGAACGCCATCCAATGCATGACTTGAGTCGTCGCAAATCCCAATCCCCTTCAACTTCACCAAACCTAAGTTTCACGGCAATATAATTCAACAGGTCCGTGCCTGAACGGTCGAACATATGCCCATAATCCAAACCCGCAATTGTTGTTAGCGAATCTTTAATTGATCTTTTGTCATTGCCAATCCCCGCTCCCCAGTAATTACTCAACCATTTACGTGCCAATTGTACGAGGTTCAGGGAATTGCTGTCAGGGACATTTGCGCTTTCTTCGCCAATATCTTTCAGAAGAAAGTATTGGTCTTCTGATATGAAAAAAAACAGGTTGTTTTTTGCACTGGCGCGATTAACGCTAACTCCCGCTTCTTTACAAAATGCGTCGAAGCATTCGCTTCTGTTTACCCATACCGCATCGTCGCGTATTCTTGCTTGCAAAGAGGCCGTGCAGTCATTGATCCATGCTTCAATTTCTTTTCTGTCAAGCCCGCGTTTAGTAAGAATGGATTCAAGGGCTTCAAGAACCTTGTATTGTCCCAACTGCTTCTTCCCTTCCCAGTTTTGTGGGACATGGAATTGTTGCGGGCTTCCTTCTTTGGACTCCACACTCAACCATGACATGGCCAGAATGATGCGTCGTGTCCTTGTTTCCTCCGATGTATTGCCAGTCGCGAGTTCGTGCGAAAGGCCCCCGCGCATGGTGAGCAGAAAATCGCCAAAGGCATGCGCACCACGGTTGGTAAGTTCATGGGTTTTCCATAACAATTCCCGCCAATGAGTGTTGTCGCTGTCCCCCGTGAGTCGCATGGTGTAGGCTCTCTGCGTTGTCTCGACTGTCAGTGCCATAGTATTTCCTCCTCATCCTTTTTGCTTACTCCATTGAGATTGTGTGTTACAT
>DSBB01000449.1 GCA_011046175.1 Candidatus Hydrogenedentota bacterium
CCGTGGTGCATCTGGAACACGGCGCGCTCGCCACTTCCGGCAACTACCGCAATATGTATGAAGTGGACGGGAAACTGTACTCCCACACCATTGACCCCCGCACAGGCTATCCGGTGCAACACCGGCTCGCCTCCGCATCCGTCATACACCCCTCCTGCGCCCTGGCGGACGGCTACGCCACGGCGCTCATGGCGCTCGGCCCTGAAAAGGCGCTCGAACTGGCGGAAAAACTCAACATGGCGGCGATGCTGATTGTCGCAGGCGAAGACGCCGAGTCCTTTGAAACGATAACCACGGCCAAGTTTGAACGGTATCTCGGGAAGGACTCGCCATAAAGGCTGAGATACTTGCGCTCCGGCGTTTCCATGTTGCTGATTACGAGTCGCCAATGAAATATATGAAAGGCAGCGCGTGCCTTAACAAGCCCTCGTGGATTTCACGATCCGTATTTTGTTGTCCACGAGTAATCCATTATGCTATGACACAACATGATGTCGGATTGTCCATCATTATGGCCGCAAGATAATTGGGCGTGGCAAGGTATTTTTCTATGAAAGTTCTTCTTGTCTCAGCGAATAGGGAACGAGACCTTAACATGGCCGTAATGCCTCTTGGGCCGGCTTGTGTGGCGGAGGCGGTGAAGCGCGCCGGGCACGAGACGGCGCTTTTGGACTTGATGTTTGAAACGGATATGAGAGCCGCTCTTGCGCAGGCTATTGCGTCAACGAAACCGGAGTGCATTGGCATTTCAGTCAGAAATGTTGATGATCAAACTATGCAGTCTCCCCGCTTTTTGCTTGGCAACGTGAAAGAGGTCGTAAAAATCTGCCGCAGCCTTTCCAGCGCGCCGCTGGTACTTGGAGGCGCGGGATATACCATCTTTCCGGAAGAAGCGCTCGTCTACTTGGGTGCGGACATGGGCGTCGAGGGAGAAGGGGAAGTCCTTTTCCCGGCGCTTCTTTCAGCACTGGAAAAAGGCGATGATATTATGGGGATGCCCGGAATTCATATTGCAGGAGAGAGGCCGCAATGCTCCAAGGCGTTTGTGAAAAATCTGGACTTATTGCCGTTGCCGGACCCCGAACTCCTGTTGTCAGCGGCCGCCCATAATCCAGAGCCATGGATTCCGGCGCAAACCCGGCGGGGCTGTCCGATGAGATGCAGCTATTGTTCCACGGCAAATATTGAGGGCGCGGCAATCCGCAGGCATTCCCCCCAAACGGTTGTGGCCTGGCTGGAAAAATGGGTCTCCGCCGGATACGGAAATTTCTATTTTGTGGACAACACCTTTAATCTGCCGGTTTCTTACGCCAAGACGCTGTGCCGGCTGATTTGCGAAAAAGGCATGGACATAACATGGTGCGCTATTGTCTATCCCGGCAGGCTTGATGCGGAACTGGTGACGCTGATGGCGCAGGCCGGCTGCAAACAGGTCAGTTTGGGTTTTGAAAGCGGTTCGGAAAAGATATTGCGCAACATGAACAAACGGTTTTCGTTGGAGGATGTCCGCGCGGCATCCCGCCTGTTTGCGAAACAGGAGGTGGCGCGCATGGGTTTCTTGTTGCTGGGCGGACCCGGCGAGACCCAGGAGACTGTTGAAGAAAGCCTGTCCTTTGCCGATTCCCTGCAACTCGACGCGCTCAGACTGACAGCGGGAATACGTATTTACCCAAACACCCCGCTTGCTGTAATTGCGGAGGAACAAGGTCTTATTGAATCCCGGCGCAATCTGTTGTCGCCGGCATTTTACATCGTACCCGAACTTGCCGCGTGGCTTCCGGAAAGACTGAAAGAGTGGGCGGCGTCCCGCCCTAACGCAATGCTGTGATTTTAAGTATGCGACTGCGAGGCGACCAAGTGATTGCATGGAAACGCCGTCCGACGGCGGGCGTATCCGATGCGTTCGCCTAAACTCGTGTGGCGGGCTTATGAGACGCTTGTTACGCGCATATAGGCGTTGGCGCTGTTGCCGTCGGCCAGTTCACGGACATGGATGCGCCAGAGGCCGGGCGCGTCGTTTGCGGCGATATGTATCGTGATGGTTAGCCGTCCGTCTGCCGCGCCGTAATAGCCGCTGTATTCGGCGGCGCGGCCGGTCGGGTCTTCTATGCGCACTTCCACCGGCGCAACGGCGTCCAGCGTCCGGCCTGTGTCGTCATGCACCGTGATGGTCGTGATGATTTCATTGCCGCGAACCGCCTCTTGCGGCGCTTCGATGCGCACTTCGGCGATGGGGCGTTCCGTAATCATAAACACCCGGCCGTCGCAGGGACCGAAATGCCAGTCGAAGACAATAAACGGGTCGCCGGGGTTGGACACCGTCACCTGCCGGTTGTCAAGCAGGTCGTAAACGTAGCCGGGACGCGCAATGGTCAGGGTGGTCTCCGTCGGCAGGCCGTTTTCCATAACCAGCCCGTGATGTCCCACGTAATCGCCGAACTCGCGCCGGTCGTTCACGGCGAACAGATAATCCGTCGTGCCATAGGAACGTCGGCGAAGGATTACGTCGGCGGAAGATGAGGTTACGCGGCGCAAATACTTCAGTTGCGAACTGAGTGCCGCCGCTTTCTCAAGATTCATCGCACGTGCGACATCGGCTTCCTTCGGGCGGCTATGGGTTGGGACACATATATCCGCTGTGATGGCCGGGCAGAGCCGCTCGTCGCCGACAATGGTGCCGCCCCCAGTTTGGAACCGCTGGACAGCCTTAACAACACTTTCGGGCAGCACATCGCAATCCGGCATGACCAGCACGGAGAATGCGTCCAGAACTTCCTGTTCCCGGGACAGTCCACTTTGGGACAGTCCCGGCAGTCCACTTTGGGACAGTCCCGGCAGTCCGCTTTGGGACAGTCCCGGCA
>DSBB01000446.1 GCA_011046175.1 Candidatus Hydrogenedentota bacterium
ACGGCGCAAGTGGCGGATTCGGCTACGGAAGAATGAACCTTACCCCCTTGAAGAAATGGTAATGAAGGATGGCGCGGTTCCACATCCAGGTTGGAACGGCCTCTAACGTGCGATACAAATATTTCGAGAAGGAGAGCATCCAAATTATGGCTATTAGTGCTACCCAGGTTAAAGAACTCCGCGACGCCACCGGTGCCGGGATGATGGACTGCAAACGCGCCCTCGAAGAAAAAGGCGGCAATTTTGATGAGGCCGTAAAATATCTTCGCGAGAGAGGCATGGCAAAAGCCGCAAAACGCGCCAGCAAAGTTGCTTCGCAGGGAGCCGTGGGCTCCTATATACACATGGGCGGAAAAATCGGCGTGCTGGTGGAAGTAAACTGCGAAACCGATTTTGTGGCGCGCGGAGAAGCGTTCCAAGAGTTTGTTAAAGACTTGTGCCTGCAAATCTGTTCCGCATCCCCGCAGTGGATTGCAAAGGAGGATGTGCCCGAGGCCGCGTACCAGGCGGAGAAAGAGGTGTATGTAAAACAGGCGGCGGAAACAGGAAAACCGCAGAATATTTGTGAGAAAATAGCGGAAGGCAAAATGAGCAAATGGTTCAGCGAAGTGTGCCTGCTCGAACAGCCTTTTGTTAAGGACGACAAAAAAATAATCAAGGACCTCATTGCGGAGTTAACGGCAAAGTGCGGTGAGAAAGTAGTTGTCCGTCGTTTTGTGCGGTTCCAGCTTGGCGAAGGCATTGAGAAGGAAGAAACGGATTTTGCCGCGGAAGTGGCCGCCGAACTGGCCAAAGCGTCGCAGTGACAGGAGAACGGAATTTGTCCGAAGCGGTATACAGGCGGATTATGCTTAAATTGAGCGGCCAGGCGCTCGAAGGCGTCGAGGGCCGCGGGGGCATTGATTTCAATACCGTCGGAAATTTCTGCGACGAAGTTGTCGAAGTGGCGCGCATGGGCGTGGAGATTGGCATCGTCATCGGCGGCGGCAACATCTTTCGCGGCGAACGCGGCGCTGAAACGGGATTGGACCGACCCACCGGCGATTACATGGGCATGCTCGCCACGGTCATCAATTCACTCGCCATTCAGGCGTCCCTGGAGAAACGCGGCGTTATGACGCGCGTTATGAGCGCTATCGAGATGCCGCCCGTCGCCGAAAGATATATCAGGCGGCGCGCCACGCGACACCTCGATAAAGGACGCGTGGTTATTTTTGGCGCCGGCACCGGGAATCCTTTTTTTACCACTGACACCGCCGCTGCGCTGCGGGCAAGCGAAATTGGCGCCGAAATTCTCATGAAGGCGACCCGTGTTGACGGGGTGTACGACGCCGATCCCAAAACCGACCCCAATGCAAAAAAATATACGATACTCAGCTATACGGAAGTATTGTCGCGAAAATTGCGGGTGATGGACGCCACGGCAATTTCGTTGTGCCGAGAGAACAACATACCCGTAATGGTGTTTGACCTGACGCAGCCGGGAAACCTGCTGAAAGTGGTTGAAGGAGAGCCGATAGGCACGTTGGTAAAGGGAGAGTGAGTCATGCCACATAACGTAACTATGGAAGAAGCGCAGGATAAAATGGACAAGAGCGTGCAGGCGCTGAAGCAGGAACTGGGAAACCTGCGAACCGGTCGAGCCAATCCCGGACTGCTTGATTCCTTGGAAATCGAAGTTTACGGCGCGAAAATGAAATTGAATCAACTCGGCAATATAACCGTGCCCGACCCGCATACCATCGCCATTGATCTGTGGGATAAGTCGCAGATAAATGTCGTTGAGAAGGCGCTTCGCGCCTCGCCGCTTGACATCAATCCGTCCAATGACGGACGCTTGATCCGGGTGCCGATTCCGCCTTTGACCGAAGAGCGCCGCCGTGGTTTGGTAAAACTCGCAGGCAAACACGCCGAAGAGGCAAAGGTAGCCGTCCGTAATATACGACGCCATGCCATTGAAACAATCAAAGCGCTGCAGAAGGACGGACAGGTTCCGGAAGATGACGCGCGCCGCCTGACTGATGAAATACAGAAAATGACGGACAAGCACATTCAAGACATAGACGATGCGTTAAAAGCAAAGGAAGCGGACATCATGGAGGTGTGACGCGGGGGCCTGTGCCGCCCGATGCTTCGCAACATACCGCCGCGGCGGGCGCGATGGCGTCCATGCCGCGGCGTTTTCTTTGCCGGTTGTTCGAGCCTTTTCTGTAAAATTGCCGGATGGAAAGCGCAGTCTTCAGTTTTCAAGAACGCAACGAAGCTGGGAAGAACGGAATCGCGTTATGAAAAAAAGTACATCGTTAGACAGTCGCATTGACTTGCAGCGCATACCCGCGCACATTGCCATCATTATGGATGGCAACGGTCGCTGGGCCCAGCGCAACGGCAAGACGCGTTCCCAGGGACACGAAGCGGGGGCGCGCAATGTGCGCGCGATTACGGAAGCCTGCCGGGAATTGGGCGTGCGCGCATTGACGTTATTTGCCTTCAGCACGGAAAATTGGAACCGTTCCAAACGGGAGGTGGATTCGCTTTTTAGGCTCATCAGCCGCGCCATGCAGAAATATGCCGACAAAATAAACGAAACCGATGTGCGTCTGCTGCATCTCGGCGAATTGGACGGCTTGCCCGCGTCAGTCGTCCGCGATGTGCGGCGGTGTATGGAACTTACGCGAAACAACAAGGCGATGGACGTGTGCATCGCCTTGAACTATGGGGGACGCATGGAATTGGCTCAGGCGGCGCGAAAACTTGCCGAGGCGGTGCAACGGGGCGAACTGGCGCCCGAAGATATTACCGAACAAAAGATGGCGGAGCAGTTATACATACCGCAG
>DSBB01000075.1 GCA_011046175.1 Candidatus Hydrogenedentota bacterium
CGGTTATTCCGCCTCGCTGCGCTCGGCTCCACAACCGCCCAGGCAATGCTGCCCGGAGGTTCAGACATGAAACCCCGAAACTCTCATAACAACTGGACCAAAAAGTGGGGGGCTTTCAATACACCGAACCGGCAACGCCAAGCGCCTATTATTTCGACGATGTCAGGGTGTATCAGGAATCACAGTTCCGGTTGGAAAACGTTCCCTCGACGCCCATTATGCTATTGCCCGGCGAGTTTCTGACGGTGGACGCTGTCTTTGCGCCTGTCAGGCGGGGACCGCATCAGGATATTGCGCGCGTCGTTACCAATAATATTTATGAACCTGTGGTGGAAGTTATGTTGACGGGCACGGGAATCGGGCACCGGCGCCATGTCAAGACGGACGGTGACGACGACAACGACGGATTAAGTTGGAACACCGCCAAGGCCACGCTTCAGGCGGCGCTGGAAGATGCCGTGCCGGGGGACGACATCTGGGTGGCTGCGGGCATCTATTATCCCACCAGCCTCAATGGCCTCCACGAGGATTACGGCGAACGGGGCATGCATTTTCGGTTGAAGGACGATGTGTATTTATTTGGCGGATTTGTCGGCAACGAAACGGCCCTTGAACAGCGCGACTTGACGGTAAACATAACACGACTCAGTGGCGACATCGGGGAGTCTGGTAATCCCAATGACAATTGCTATCACGTTATATTCAATGACTTTTATTCTGATTACTTTGAGCACGGGTTGCGTCTTGACGGTTTTGTTATCAGCGACGGAAACGCTGACGGCTGGCATGATAGTGGATATTACCCAGAACGCACGAGAGGCGGCGGCCTTAATGGTTTTTACAATTCGCTGACTGTTGTTAATTGTGTCTTTGAAAATAACCAGGCCCATCGCCGCGGCGGCGGAGCAGCCATTCAGGGTTATAACAACACCATACGTGATTGTGTCTTTGCAGACAATTTTCTAATGGGCAAAAATGATTACTATTATGCGTCCAGCTCAGGCGGTGGGCTTTATTTGTCCGGGGATGGGACAACGCTGAGAAACTGCGCCTTTTTTGGGAACTACATCGGCCCTCATTTTATTGCCTCTGCCGAAGGGGGAGGCGCCACCATATCCGGGAAAGACATCTCAGTGAGTAACTGTGTGTTTGATGACAACTATATACTTCTTAATTATGCCGATTCTTTTAACAACGTTATTGGCGGTGGAGCGGCCATTGGGGGAGAAAGAATAACCATAACCGACTGCACGTTTACCAACAATCGGGTTCAATTTGAAGGCAGTGATGAATACCAGATTTGTGGTGGGGGCGCACTGGTTTTGGGACTGGAATCAAGTCTAATTACAAATTGCCGCTTCTCCTCCAACAGCGCAACATTTCCGTCTGGCTCCTATTTTTGCGGGGGTGGCGCCATCTTCTATTTCGGAACAGAAACAAGTTTTTCAAACTGCGTATTTGACGGGAATTATGCAGATACATCATGGTTTGGCAGCGCAGCGATTCTTAACACAGACTTGTTTTACTATCAAGAAACCAACATGAACATTATCAATTCAACGTTTTATGGAAACGAGACGAGTTCTGGTAGTGGTGGAGCGGTTTCCAATGTTGGGAGCTATGTTTCCGCCACTATCTTGAACAGTATCCTGTGGAATACAGGAGAAGAAGAAATATATAACGATGGCGCTTATGCTGATGTTCTGTATTCGAACATACAGGGCGGTTATGACGGCGAGGGGAATATGGACGCGGACCCGCTGTTTGTCAATCCCGCCAAGGGCGATTTGCGGTTGTCGTCGGATTCGCCCTGCATTGACGCGGGCGACCCGGCGGGCGTGCCGCCCGCGCCGGAATGGGACATTCTGGGCACGCCGCGTCCGCAGTACGCAGGCGTGGACATGGGCGCGTATGAATACGACAACGACGCGCCCACCGCGGCAATAACGCTGTTGAGTCCCGTCGAAACCGGCGCGGATGTAATCCAGTTCTATGTGACCTTCAGCGAGCCGGTGTTGCCGGGCTTGACCGCCGCATATCTTGATGTTGTCGGGACGCTTTCCGGCAGCGTCGCCGTTTCGGGCGGCGGCGCGGAATATTACGTAACCGTAACGTTGGACGATCCCGACGCGGACGGCGCGGTCGGCATCGCGTTGCCCGCGGATACGGTGTTCGATCCTGCGGGCAATTTCTGTCCCGGCGTCGCGTCGCCTCTGTGCGAGGTGTTCAACTGGCGCGGTTTTCTCGTGGAACCGGCCGGCGCGCGTTTGTATACGGGCGATTCGCACGCCCTCATTGTTCAGCCTGATTGTGACGCAAGCGCCATCCAGTACCAATGGAAATACGACGACGGCGTCAAGGCGCTATATGACGGCCCGCAAACGCGTGAATGGTTGCTCGAGGATGTGGCAACGGATTGGCGCGGCGTCTACTGGTGCGAGGTGACCTATGACGGCATGCTGTACGCGACAAATCCCGCGCAAATTGAAGTGGAACCCCCGCTCGAAATCGTGGCGGCGCCTGAAAGCGCCGTAAAATACGTCGGCGACAGTCATCTGTTCGCCGTGGAAGTTGCGGGCGGGTATCCTCCGTTGACTTATCAATGGCGTAAAGAGGACGCGACCCTTTCAAACGAACCCATGTTGCTGATTGAATCATTGATTTTAGAGGACAGCGGCTTATACGTGGTTGTTGTGCAGGATGACAACAGCGCAACTCTTGTTCTTGACGCCGCATTAACTGTGCTTCCCCTGCCTGTGGAGGGCGAGGAAGAAGAAGGCGAGCAACCCGAAGGCGAACCTGAAGGAGAGGGCGAAGGTGAGGGTGAGGGTGAA
>DSBB01000129.1 GCA_011046175.1 Candidatus Hydrogenedentota bacterium
CGCGTATATTGCGGCAACCTCGGCAGCCAAAAAGGGATTACCCCGCCGTGTGGGTTATGTTTCGGCAAGCCATTTTGCTCGGCGTCTCAGCGCGGCTGTTGCGGATCATGTACTTGAGTTATTCCGGGACAACTATTGCCATTGGGATATGCTTATTCTTGACGATATTCAGTTTATGGGCGGCCGGGTCGAGGCGCAGGAGGAGTTTTTCCATATATTTAACGTGTTGCAGCAACAGGGGCGGCAAATTATTATCGCGGGCGACAAGGCGCCGGACAGATTGGGCATGCTTGAACAACGGCTTGTATCCCGCTTCGCCAGCGGCATTGTAGCCGACTTGAAACCGCCGGAATGGGAAACGCGCATGAAAATTCTGCGCTATCATATGGAACGCGACAAGGTGACGGTTCCGGAAGAGGTTTTATCCCTGATTGCCATGCGTGTTCCGGACGATATTAGAAAGATGACGGGAGCGTTGCATAAAATAATTGCTTTTTCCCGTCTTGAAGGTGATAAAATAACGGTTGAAGATGCGCAGAAGATATTAAGTCACTTAGGTGTTGAAGAAGCAGCCTGACGGGCGGGTGTTTTTCTTGCGTGGTTTTGGGGTATAATGTTTAATGGAGGGGCGGTGTTGCCGTCCCCCCGAGTTTTGGCATGATATTGACAACAAGGAGATGCGCGTATGGCCGCGAAACTACAGAAAAAGCGATTGCCAGACATGCTCTTGGAAGAGGGGCTTGTTACACGGGAGCAGTTGGCCGAGTGTGTTGAGATACATCGCGTTACCGGCCAGAGCCTGCCCACGCTGCTGGTGGAAAAAAATTATCTCAGCGAAGAGAATCTCGTCATTACGCTAAGTGAAAATCTCGGTATTCCTCATATCCGCGTCGCCAATTACAGTATTCCCAAGGAGGTATTGAACGAAGTTCCCGAGGCGTTGGCCCGCCAGTATCAAATGTTGCCCGTCTCCATTACGGGTGAAGTGCTGACGCTTGCGATGGCTGATCCGCTCAACATCATGGCAATAGACGACTTGCATATGGTGACGAGTTATCAGATCGAACCTGTTGTTGCGATGATGTCCGAACTGAAGGCGGCCATTGACAGGCTGTACGGCGGAGACGCCGCGGAAACCTTGTTTAACACGCTTTCGAGCGGGGCCGGCGACAAGACCGACGATATGGTGGAGGTGGAAGCGCCGGGCGATGAGGTGGAAGACGTTTCCGCCCTTGAAGTGGGCGCGGAAGACGAACCGGTAAAGAAACTGGTGCGTCTGGTGATATTTAACGGACTTGAACGCGGCGCCAGCGACATCCATATCGAGCCTTTTGAAAAGATTCTCCGCATTCGGTATCGTGTTGACGGCGCGCTTGAAGAAGGCCTCGCCCCGCCCAAAGCGCTGCAATCGAACCTGGTGGCGCGCATGAAAATATTGTCCGGTTGCCGCATTGATGAGCACCGTCTTCCGCAAGACGGACGCGCGCGCATGCGTTATCGCGGTCGCGACATTGACTTCCGCGTGGCCTTTCTCCCCTGCAAGTACGGCGAGAAAGTGGTGCTCCGCGTGCTTGATCAAGGCAGCTTGACGCTGGATTTGGACGGGCTTGGTTTTGAGCCGCAACCCATGTCAGTATTTCGGGAAGCGCTTGAATTGCCTCACGGCATGGTGTTGATGACGGGTCCGACCGGCAGCGGTAAAACGACAACGCTGTATAGCGCTTTGCACAGGTTGAACCAAGTGGACACGAATATCGTTACCGTCGAGGACCCCATCGAGTACGAGCTTTTTGGCGTGAATCAGGTGCAGGTGCAACAACGGATTGGATTTACCTTCGCCGAAGCGCTGCGTCAGATTTTGCGTCAGGACCCGGATGTGGTAATGGTGGGTGAGATTCGCGATGGAGAAACCGCGGATACTGCTGTCAAGGCGGCTTTGACGGGCCATCTGGTGTTAAGCACGCTGCATACCAACGATGCCGCCGGCGTGTTTCCGCGTCTTATTGACATGGGCGTTGAACCTTTCCTTGTTCAATCGTCGGTAGCGCTTGCAGCGGCGCAGCGTCTGCTTAAGCGGGCATGCAACGAATGCAAAGAAGTCATTAATGTTCCGCAGGACGTTTTGGAACGAAATCAGTATAAGCCTTTTGATTATATCGAAAAAGTGAACTTTGTCAAGCCCAAAGGATGTTCAAAATGCAAAGACACAGGGTATCGGGGGCGTGTCGCCGTGGTTGAGGCCATGTTGAACTGGCCGGAGCTGCAACCGCTGGTGCTTCAGCGTCGTTCCGGACATGAGATCAAGGAAATGGCAGTAAAACTGGGGATGAAGACTTTGCGTCAGAATGCGCTTGCAAAGGCCGCCAAAGGGCTTACCACGCTCGAACAGGTGTTGGAGCATACCATCGCGGACTAAGCGCGATAGGGATGTTTTTTTCGGGAGTGTGTCAAGGTTGAAATCGCAAGCCTACTTGCGTAAAGATAGTGCCCGCCACCGGAAATGCAGGTGTGTCGTATCTGCAAGGGGGCATCAGGGTCGTTAATCCAGACTACAAGCAACTCGGGAGATTTTTATGGATCGTCTGAATATGAAGGAACTCCTCACCCGCATGATCGAGGAAGGCGCCAGCGATCTGCATATTGTGGTGGGCGCGCCCCCAATAATTCGTCTGCACGGCAGTGTGGAACCTTTGCAGGGCTATAAGCGGCTCACAAATGAAATGACACAGGAATTGATTTACAGTGTCATGAATGAAGACCAAGTGTCTGAATTTGAATCCACAAAAGAATGCGACTTGTCGTTTGGTATTGACGGTTTAAGCCGATTCCGC
>DSBB01000349.1 GCA_011046175.1 Candidatus Hydrogenedentota bacterium
CGCGTAAACGCGGCGCCGTCATTCTCGGCGAACTGGCGGGAACCGGAGAAACCTGCGACGCCTATCATGTCGTGGCGCCCCGGCCCGACGGTTCCGGCCCGGCCATGTCCATGCGCCTTGCGCTGCAACAGGCGGGTATTGTTCCCGAAGAAGTGGATTACTGCAACGCGCACGGCACCAGCACGAAATTAAACGACATGTCCGAGGCGCTTGCCTTCCAGACGGTTTTTGGCGGGTCATTGCCGCCGGTTAGTTCAACAAAATCCATGATTGGCCATTTGCTGGGCGCAGCCGGGGCGGTTGAGGCCGTGGCCTGCATACTTACAATTCGGGACAATGTCATACACCCCAGCATCAATTACGAAACGCCCGACCCTGAATGTCCCGTCAATCTGGTGGCCAACACGGCACGGGAGGCGCAGGTGCGAACAGCCCTTTCAAATTCTTTGGGGTTCGGCGGGCACAATGCCACATTGGTCTTTCGCCGCTATGAATGACGCAGAATCCACAACCGGCATGGAGAACGATCGGCAACTGCTTTTGAAGCAGTTCATGGAACGCGCAGGACTGTCGCTTTCTGATTACACGCTCCTCGACACCGCGCTTACACACGCGTCGTACCTCGCGGGTCGGGAAGAGCAGGGCATCCGCCATTACGAATCTCTGGAATTCTTGGGCGATGCAGTCCTCGGACTGGCCGTAGCGCACTATCTTTTTGAAACACTGCCCGGTCAAGCGCCGGGAGATTACACCAAACTGCGTGCAACGGTGGTAAATAAGAATACTGTGGCGCGCGTGGCCGGAAAACTGAATATTGCTCCAATGATTCGTTTGGGCAAAGGCGAAGAAAGCATAGGCGGACGCAGGCGCAACGCCTTGCTCGCCGATTCCCTGGAGGCCGTCATCGGGGCTGTTTATCTGAGCGTCGGATGGAATGCCTCCTATGAATTCATTGTCGGCGCTTTTCATGAAGAACTCTCCAATGTATGCTCCACGCCTCCCGCTTGGGATTACAAATCCATGCTGCAAAACTATTGCCAAGCGCAGCGATACGGCCTGCCACGTTTTGAGGTGATAAGCAGCACAGGTCCCGATCACCGCAAACAGTTTGAGGTGGAAGTTTACATAAACGATGAAAGTTGCGGCATCGGCAAGGGCGCCAGCAAAAAGCAGGCGGAGCAAAATGCCGCATATCAAGCACTTAAAAGGCATAAGGTGCTGGAGTAGCGTATCCGGTGTTGGATATGTGATAATAGCGTCGTATTTCAAAGGGTGCTACCCGCTATTCTTGTATCTTCATCTGGTCACAACATTTAAGGAAGGAGAAATTCCATGTTTCTAAAACTCGCTGGTGGGTGCGCCGTTCTGGCGCTGTTGTTTGTGATGTATCTCGCGAAATATGTGCTTTCAAAACCCCAAGGAACGGAAAAGATGGCCGCGCTGTCAAAGTCTGTGCAACAAGGCGCCGCCGCGTTCCTGAAACGCGAGTATGCATGGGTGTTTTCGTTTGTGGTGGTCATTTTCCTGCTGCTGTCGTTGGTTGGCGTTGTCAAGCCGGAAATCGGCCTCAGCTACAAAACAGGCATTGCCTTCATGTGCGGCGCAATCGCCAGCGCTCTCGCCGGAATTCTCGGCATGACCATTGCCACCCGCTCCAATGCGCGCACTGCGGCGGCGGCTGAAAGCGGCGGCGTAAAAACCGCCCTTGACGTTGCCATCAGCGGCGGCGCGGTTATGGGACTTGGCGTCGTAGGCATCGCACTGCTTGGTCTTGTGATTGTCTACAAGGTTTTCAACGGCAACCCCGTCATCGTGAATGGTTATGCTATGGGCGCGTCGCTTGTGGCGCTTTTTGGCCGTGCCGGCGGCGGCATCTTCACCAAAGGCGCGGACATGGGCGCAGACTTGGTGGGGAAGGTCGAAGCGGGAATTCCTGAAGACGACCCGCGCAACCCCGCCGTTATCGCGGACAACGTGGGCGACAACGTGGGCGACGTTGCCGGTCTCGGCGCCGACCTTCTGGAATCCTACGTGGCGTCCATCATCGCCTCGCTGGCCGTTGCAATGACCATTACCACCGTCGTCATGAACGGCGATGTGGGCGGCGCCAGCGAATATGTTCGTGCGTTCCCCTTCGTGGCCGCAAGCATTGGCATCATTGCCTCGATCATTGGCGTCATGTACGTCAAAATGTTCGCTCAGTCCAACCCGCAGAGCGCCCTGATGATGGGCACCTATGTGGCGGCTGTTCTCGCCATTCTGGGTGTCTTCGGCTACGCCCTCATGCGCGGCGAATCCTTTGTCCTTTCAGGAGAGACCTATAAGTGGTGGAGCCCCGCCGCCGCCTGCATGATTGGCGTTATTTCCGGCATGGCGGTCGGTTTCACCAGTGAATACTTCACCTCCGGCAAATATAAGCCTGTGCAAAAACTTGCGGAACGCTGCCAGACGGGTCCCGCCATTGCAGTTACGGAAGGAACCGCGGTAGGCATGCAGAGCACTGCGCTTCCGGTTATCGTGCTGGCGCTGGCCGTGCTGGGCGCATACCATGTTGCGGGCGTATACGGCATTGCCATTGCCGCGCTCGGCATGTTGGCCACCACGGGCATGGTCGTTGCGGTTGACGCTTACGGTCCCATTGCTGACAACGCGGGCGGCATCGCCGAAATGGCGGGCATGGACCCCGGCGTACGCAAGATTACGGATAATCTGGACGCAGTAGGCAACACCACCGCCGCCATCGGCAAAGGTTTCGCCATCGGTTCAGCGGCGTTTGCGGCCATCGGCCTGTTGAGCGCGTTTATGCTTTCCGCCGGAA
>DSBB01000009.1 GCA_011046175.1 Candidatus Hydrogenedentota bacterium
CGATAGGAGATTCAACTCCAGCCCCATTACTGACTGTCATTGTAGGCCCGAGTGAAGAGGGAAAAGGAGTCGGAAAGACCAAACAAGAAATTGCAGAGCGTTATATTATCAAGAAAAAACTCGGTCGAGGCGGCATGGGCGAGGTGTTTCTGGTTACGGACACCAAGACCGGCCGCGATGTGGCGCTCAAAACATTGCATGCCAAATACTCGAACAGCCGCCAGGCCATCAGCCGGTTCGTTCGCGAGGTGCAGACCGTTCGCCAGTTGAACCATCCGGGCATTGTGAAGGTGTTGGACGCCCGCAAATGGAACGACACCCTATTTTACACCATGGAATATATTAACGGGAAGAGCCTTCGTTTGTGGTTGCAACAGCGGCGTCGCCTTGATTTGCCCTCTGTGGTGCGCGTGTTATGCCTCGTTGCCGACGCGCTTGCCCACGCGCACACCATCACCATCCACCGCGACCTTTCGCCGGAAAACATTATGGTTTCGCGCGACGGTTCCGTGCGCCTCGTGGATTTCGGGCTTGCCAAACTCGACGACCAATTCAAGGGGCTTACTGTTATCGGCGCCAACCTCGGCAAGGTGCATTACATGGCGCCGGAACAACAGACCAATCCCGCCGGGGTGGACCATCGCGCCGACATCTATCCCCTCGGCGTTATCTTCTTTGAACTGCTCACCGGGCGCGCCCCGCTGCCAGGACTGAAAATCTCCACGCTGCGGCCTGATTTGCCGCCGGAAACCGACGCCTTCCTGGAGAAGGCGATGGCGCCCGACCCGGACAAACGGTTTGCCACCGCGCTGGAATTCAAGGCCGCCCTGCTGGAAATCTATCAGCTCGCGCAGAAACAGCCGGCACAGGCCGCCGGCAAAACGGCGAAAAAAGGCGCGGCGGCGAAAAAAGAGGGGTTCATGGCGCGCATCACCGGTTTCTTCGCAAAACTGCTCGGAAGGAAATAAGCGCCGCATACGCGCGGAGGCGTCAATACCGGATTACCATCACCTCGTGAACATCATTCACCGTTGCGCTGATGACGTTGCCGTGCGCCGCCACAACCGAATCAGGCGCCAATGCGGCCACATCGCGTATATCGTCCGCGCAGACAATTTCAACGGCATACATGGGCGCGTCTTCAATCAGCGCAGGCAGAATATAGGGACGGTTCCGGACCGGCGTTGTTTGCGGCGGCGCGTTGTAGCCAAGCAGATGCACCCGCAGCGTGCGCGTCGTCGGCGCGTCGCTCACAACGGCTTGCACCGTGGTCGGCGCGTTGATTTTTACGCGCGGCGCGGGATGAAGAAAACGCGCGCAGTTGGTCAACAACCGTCGCGCCTCGACAATATGGTGGTCGCTTGCGCAGGCATAGTCGGGAGACGCGGCGCAGGTGAGAACAACGCCGTCGCCGACGTGATGGAGTAACAACGCCGGCCCCGCCGGCGCTTCCGCGCTCATGGGCCATTCGACGCCTTCGCGGCCTTCCCGCTGCCGGGTGGTGCGGTACGGTTTAAGCAATTCTCCGTAGGAAACGGCTTCATCGGGCGCATATACCGCCGCCGGTCCCTTCACCAGAAACGGCCAGTCAGCCGGGATGTCCCCCCGCAGCGCATCCGGCATGTCCGCGGACAGCCGCACCCAATTGTCCAGGGTGTCGAGAGGACGCACAAGACGCGCCCCGATGAGGTTTTCCACTGCGCTTTGCGCGGCGGGCATTCCCATGCGATCATAGCATCCCGTCAGGCCTGTGATGATCAAATTGCCGCCGGACGCCACGTATTCGGCAAACAGGGCCGCTTCCTTTTCGGAGAGTATCCCCGCGTTGGGAACAAGCACCACGGAAAATTGCCGCAGCGAATCGAGGTCAACATTTTCATCCAGCGCCACGCCCCAAGGGATGTGTTCATACGCCAGCGCCTTGTGCGCCCCTTGAAAGGCGGCGAAGTAATCGCCCGGATTTTCCCTTCCCACCCAATCACGGGTGCGGTGGCTGAAATACAATCCCACATCGGCCAAAAGCGACTGCCCGAAATGCGGTCGCTTTGCCCGCGCCTCCTCAAACGCCGCGCCGATGCGCTCGTAGGCCATCGGATCAAGCCGGCCGTCAAAACCCGTCTTGTCCACAACCGTGACAAACGCGCCATGCGCCAGCAGCGAAAACAGTTCCCATCGGATGTCCGCAAGCGGGCGCGTGGTCTGGTCGTGATACATGCGCACGCCGCGCTGCATGGCCACCTGCACGGGCAACCCCGGCGTGGCGGCGCGGTAAAACCCCACGTTAAGGCCCACTGTCAAGGCGCTGAACCCCCATACGCCGGTTTCGCCCGTAACAAAATCAGCGTTGTTGGCGTGTTGTACCGGACGTTGGCCGACCTCGAATGAAAACGGCGGATTGCCGTGATAGTTGAAGTCTACTGTCGCTTCCGGATTCACGGACTTGACATGGGCGTACAGTTCCCGCATAAACCGCTCGCCGGTGTCATAGCGAAATTCAAGGAAATTGTCCCATGCGGCGTCCCAGGTCGCCCCATGCGGCGGCGGTTGGTTGTATCGGGCTTCAAACAGTTCGCGACAGGTCTCGCACCAGCAGCCGTAGGGCGGGCCGAAACCTTGATCAATCATGTCAATGTGGAAACCGTCAATACCGTAAGCCAGTTGTTCCGCTAGAATGGCCTTCATGGACGCGAGATAACCGGAGTTGTAACAGAACCGCCCGAGAGGCTGACCATCAACGCCGCGCATCTCGAACTCGGGATGCGCCTTCAGGAAATGACCGCCCTGCTGCGCCACACAATACGCAATGA
>DSBB01000559.1 GCA_011046175.1 Candidatus Hydrogenedentota bacterium
CGGCCATCCGCGTCCACGAGCGACAGGTATTCCCAGTTCTCCGCAGAAGGAAAATACATCTCGTTTTTTTGCAAATAGAGCGCGTCCGAAACCTCTATGTTGTTGTAACCAATGCGCAGGGTAATATCCAATATCTCCCCGGCGTTGTAGGCCCACTCGTCCACCCAGCGTGTTACGGTGTAAGGCCTCGTGGGCGGGGGTTTGGCGCCCGCGGTGAACGTCGGGAACGCCGCCAAAAATAACAATGCGCATGCCGTCGCCGCCCGCCATTGCCTTGTTTGTTTCTTACAGCCTCGTTTACCCATGATGGTTGTCCTTCTCCGGTTAAAGCGTGCGTATAATTCATTTGCCGTCAGCAACACGAAATATCCCATTACCTGCATTTGCGACGCCTTATTTTGCATCAGTCATACCTGTTTCTTTCAATCTGCCCATGCAGAAATATACCACAGGCGGGCAAATAAATCAATGACACACAAAAAATCGCCCATTCCTTGACATTTGCCCGCTTATTCTGCACAATGCAGCGCCCTCAATTACAACATAAAGGATCTTTACTTGAGTTCATGCGCAACTTTCTGTCAGATTTGAATGAACCGCAGCAACGCGCCGTAGCCGCCACGGAAGGCCCCGTGCTGGTGCTTGCGGGCGCGGGCAGCGGCAAAACCCGTGTTATCACCCAACGCATCGCCCATCTCATTGCGTCAGACAAGGCGGCGCCCCGCCAGATTCTCGCCGTAACTTTCACAAACAAGGCCGCCGATGAGATGCGCGCGCGCGTTGCCGGGTTGGTTGGCCCGGCGGCGGCGGGAGAGATTGTTATCGCAACGTTTCACGCCTATTGCCTGCGCGTGCTGCGCCGCGATATTGAACGCCTTGGCTATCGCAAGAATTTCACCATTTATACGGAAAGTGACGCGCGCGCGCTGTTGCGCCGGGTTACGGATGAAATGGGAGGGCGCGGCGACCGGTTCAGCCCCGCCCTGTTTCACGCCGCCATCAGCCTGCGCAAGAATGCCGGCGAAACCCCGGACTCGCTGCGGAAAAAGCCGCTTCGCACCGCCACGGAAGAAAAATATGAAACCCGGCTCGGCGATGTTTATAAACGCTATCAGTCCGCGTTGCGCGCGGCAAACAGCCTGGACTTCGATGATTTGTTGCTGCATACGCTTGACCTTTGGCGGCGCCATCCTGAAGCGTTGGCGGCGGCGCGCAATCAGTTTCGCTACATCATGGTGGATGAGTATCAGGACACAAACAAACTGCAATATGATCTGCTCGCCCTGTTGGCGTCGGAACACCGCAACCTGTGCGTGGTGGGCGACGACGACCAGAGCATTTACGGGTGGCGCGGCGCGCAAACCCGGAATATTCTGGATTTTGAGAAGGACTACCCCGAGGCGCAAATCATCACCCTCGAGCAGAATTATCGGTCCACCGCAACCATACTCAAGGCGGCGAACGCAGTAATCCAACACAACACGGCGCGCCGTTCCAAACAGTTGTGGTCGGCTCTGGGCAAGGGGCGCGCGTTGGACTGGTTTGTTTGCGCCGACGAGGACGCTGAAGCGCGGGAGGCGGCAAAATGGCTGCGTCATGTGATGCGGCGCACAGGCGCGACGTATGGCGATTTCACCGTACTTTACCGCTCGAACATACAGTCGCGCCCCTTTGAACTCGCTTTCCGTCACGCGGGCATCCCCTATATCGTTATCGGGGGCCAGGACTTCTTTGAACGCGCCGAGGTAAAGGACGTCATTTCTTATCTCAAGGCAATTGCCAATCCGCGTGACGAGGCGGCGTTGCTGCGTATTGTAAACATGCCGAGGCGCGGGATTGGCGATGCGCTGCTGCATCAGGCCCACGACCTGTGCCGCAGTGAGAAATGTTCCATCGGCGCCGCGTTGTCAACGCTGCTTGAACGCGGCGCGACACACGGACGCGGCGCCGAAGGCATACGCGCATTCCTCGGGTTGCTGCAAACATACCGGCGACGATTCAAAAACACCGGCGCATCGTTGCGCAAACTCGCCCAGGAACTCATTATCGCCATAGACTATCCCGGCGAGATTGACCGCATGAGCAAGAACCGGGAACAGGCAATGGCGCGCATGGAAAACATTGAGGCGGTGCTGCTGGCTCTTGAACAATACGAAAAAAAAACGGAACATCCGTCGCTGTCCGGTTTCCTCGACCAGACCCATCTCAATAGCGACGCCATGACGGAGTCAAAACAAAGGAACACAGGCAATTCGGCACGGCTTATGACCATTCACAGCGCCAAAGGACTTGAATTCCCCTTTGTTTTTGTTGTCGGCGTTGAAGACGGGCTTTTGCCCCACGAGCAAAGCCTTAAAGAAGGAAATCTTGAAGAGGAACGCCGCTTGTTTTATGTGGCTTTGACCCGCGGTCGAAGGCATGTCGCCCTCTTCGAGGCGTTGTCGAGAACCCGAAACGGGCGCGAGCGACTGTGCAAGACAAGCCGTTTTATGGCGGAAATACCGGAAACCCTGGTGAACAAGCACGTGCGCGCGGCGCCGGAAATGATGGCTGCCAAGCGCCGGCTTCCTTGAAAAAGCGGCGGCGTGACGCTGTCAACCACAAGCAAAGCGCCTGATATGGCCCAAGATTCGCGGGCGCAACAGAAATCCGGTGAAATATTCGAGGTGAATCGGCAGCGGAAAACAAGGATTGTGTTTTGGTTGTGTGCAACGGAAAAGAATGGTAAAATGGAGGGCGTAGCATCAGTCTACGCAACCCAACAAGGAGATCTGCCATGACAACCCCTTACATGTCGAGAAG
>DSBB01000101.1 GCA_011046175.1 Candidatus Hydrogenedentota bacterium
CTGTGGAAGACGCCGCGTTGACGCTGGATGTAATCTGCGGCAAAGACCCGATGGACGCGACATCCGCCGACCTGCCCGCGGCAAACTTTGCGGGCGCGCTGACCGGCGACATTAAGGGGCTGCGTGTGGGCCTGCCACGCGAATATTTCACGGAGGCCCTCAATCCGGAGATGCGGGAGAAGGTGGAAAACGCCATTGACGTGTTCCGCGGGAACGGCGCCGAGATAGTGGACATCTCGCTGCCGTGCAGCGATTACGCCATTGCGGTGTACTACATAATATGCACGGCAGAGGCCAGCGCGAATCTTGCCCGATTCGACGGCGTGCGCTATGGCTTCCGCCACCCGGACGCGAAGACGGTGCAGGACATGTACATGCTGACCAAGAGTGAGGCATTCGGCCCGGAAGTGCAACGACGCATCATGCTGGGCACCTACGTGCTGTCCAGCGGTTACTACGACGCCTATTACCTGAAAGCGCAAAAAGCGCGCCGCCTGATTAAGAATGACTTCGACGCAGCCTTTGAGAAATGCGACATTATTGCCGGCCCCACATCGCCCACCGCCAGTTTTGCGTTCGGCGCGAAATCGGATAATCCGCTGGAGATGTATCTCAGCGACATTTACACCATATCGGTGAACTTGGCGACCCTGCCGGGCATGTCCGTGCCGTGCGGTCTGACGGATGCCGGATTGCCCGCCGGGCTTCAGATAATGGCGCGGCCCTTTGATGAGGCGACATTGTTGCGCGCCGCCCATTTCTACGAACAAAACCGCGGATTCGACATGGGGCTGCCGCCCGTTGCCTGAGGAGCATGTAATGGAATACGAAGCAGTGATCGGCATGGAAGTGCATGTCGAGATCAACAGCAAGTCAAAGGTCTTTTGCCCTTGCGCCACCAATTTCAACGCGCCGCCCAACACCAACGTGTGCCCGATATGCCTGGGCATGCCCGGTGCGCTGCCTGTGCTCAATCGCGATATGGCGGACAAATCCATCGCGGTGGGTCTGGCGTTGAACTGCACCGTTTCGCGCTGGTCGAAAATGGACCGCAAGAATTATTTCTATCCCGATCTCGCCAAGAATTATCAGATAAGCCAGTACGATTTGCCCTTGTGTTACGGCGGCCATCTTGATATCGAAGTGGATGGCGAAACGCGCGTCATCGGCATCACCCGGGCGCACATGGAGGAAGACACTGCCCGCAATGTGCATACCCTCGCAGGCGGGCAGAGCGGCGTGGATTTCAACCGTTGCGGCCTGCCGCTGCTGGAAATCGTGACGGAGCCGGACATCCGCAGCGCGAAGGAGGCGCACGCTTATCTGACCGCGTTGAAGCAGATTCTGCAGTATTTGGACGTGAGCGATTGCAATATGGAAGAAGGCTCACTGCGGGCCGAGGCCAACATCAGCCTGCGCCCAAAGGGGCAAAACGCATTCGGCGTGAAAACCGAGATTAAGAATGTTGCGTCTTTTTCCGGAACGCAGAAGGCCATCGAGTTTGAAATTGCGCGACAGGAAAAAGTGTTGCGCGGCGGCGGCGTCATCGTGCAGGAGACGCGCGGCTGGGATGCGGACCGTGGTGTTACCTTCAGCCAGCGCAAAAAGGAATCCGCTCACGACTACCGTTATTTTCCCGAACCGGACCTGACACCGATTGTGGTGGACGAAGCGTGGGAAGCACGCGTCCGTGAAGCGATGCCGGAATTGCCCGCTGCAAGACGCAAACGTTTTGAGGAACAATACGGTCTGTCGCCCTATGACGCCCACGTGCTGACCTTGTCTCGCGCTACCGCGGATTATTACGAGGCGGTGGTGGCGGCAAAGGCGGACCCCAAAAAAGCGGCGAACTGGGTAATGGTGGAATTGCAGGCGTTGCTGAGTAATGATAAAATAGGGGTTCATCAATGCAAAATAAGGCCTGACGCGCTGGCCTCGTTGCTGCAGATGATAGACAGCGGCGCCATCAGCGGCAAGATCGCCAAGGAAGTCATCGCTGAAATGTACGCGACAGGCCTTGCTCCGGCGGCAATTGTTGAGAAAAAAGGGCTGGCCCAGATCAGCGACGAATCGGAAATTGCCGCTGTCGTGCGTCAGGTGCTTGAAGCCGGCCCGGAACAGGTGGCGCAGTTCAAGGCGGGCAAGGACAAGGTGTTCGGCTTTTTTGTCGGCCGGATCATGAAAGCCACGCGCGGAAAAGCGAACCCGCAACTGGTTAATGATATACTACGCAAAGAACTTGAAAAGTAGGAAGCAATCACAGCCTGCATGAGCCATACAGCACAAGCGCGCGCCGACGCGGCGCTATTAGAAAAAGCCCGGCTGGTTGCCGGCGCGGTGGACGCAAAAAAAGCAAAGGACATAAAGGCGTTTGATGTCAGCGGATTGACCTTGATAGCGGATATGTTCATACTATGCACTGTTACCAGCGAACCGCAGCTCAAGGCGGTAACCAACGCCGCCCGGGAGGCGGTGCGCGACGCCGGATACGCTGTGATGCGCGTGGAAGGCGACCATCGGTGCGGATGGTTGGTGCTGGATTTTGGCGACATCATTCTGCATGTGTTTCGACCGCAGGCGCGCGAATTTTACGATCTTGACCGGTTGTGGGCCGACGCGCCCGAATTGGAATTATTATAAGTTGTAACTGTCTAGCAAGCATAATAAATTGAAGCAATGGGACGCGTTATTTTGAACACATCCCCTACGGCCAGCGTCTAGCAAGCATAATAAGTTGAAGCAATGGGACGCGTTATTTTGAACACATCCCCTAC
This sequence comes from Candidatus Hydrogenedentota bacterium, assembly GCA_011046175.1. GTDB lineage: Bacteria > Hydrogenedentota > Hydrogenedentia > Hydrogenedentales > CAITNO01 > SLFT01. The sequence goes on from DSBB01000101.1 coordinate 2,775, forward strand.
GGCCAGCGTCTAGCAAGCATAATAA
>DSBB01000322.1 GCA_011046175.1 Candidatus Hydrogenedentota bacterium
AGGTAGGGCGCTCCCAATCCACCGGCGCGAACAACCCAGTTTTGCGTATTGACCGGCACCTCGAGGGACATGCCCAGCGCCGTTAAATCAAAGACGGCCTTCGGGAAAAACTCCGACGCGCCGAGATTGGAGCTGTATTCAAAAAGATTCATGGAGTCCGTGTCTGACGGAACCGCGGGAGTGGCGATGTCATCAATGTTTACCACGCCGATCAATGCAAGGGTTGGATTGGGAACATCCGTGCGCGTGGTAACCTGAATGCGCACTTCAGCGGGGGTAACCGCCACCGGCGGTATCGCTTCGTCCCATCGAACCCAGCCCCCGGACGTCTCCCAGGTGTCAAGGGTGGCGCCGGGCGCGGCGGCAACCAAGGCGCCGTTCACAAAAACCTCTATCTTGTCGTCGCCATGGCCGCTCCATTGCAACACGCGCAGCCAGATATGCAGCCGATCCGCTGACAACGCCGCCGGAAACATATCCGTAAAATAGTTCTCGACCAACTGCGGCGCAAGCACGGGCAGTGTATATGCGCTTTCTGTCGTAAGATCCATAACATTGCACAATGTGGTTACACTGGTCGCCCATCTCACTTCCTCTTCAATAAACTCGGGCAAGGTTGGTATGGGGTCGTTGTAACGCAGCTCGACCTCCGCGCCACGGGGCTCAAGATCAAACCAAGCATGCCATTCGCCTTCATAGGGTTCCCCTTCTTGAGTGATAATGTCGCTTGATGTTGGCGGCGTAAAGGACGCGTCCTCGCCTTCGACCAAGACGGAAGAAAAGACCCAGTTGCCGTCATCGCCGGCCTCGAAGCCCGGATTGTATAGGTTCGTGTCGGTGGGATCCTCATAACAATTGTCCCCCTGCCCTCTGATGACCCGCTCGGTGGGCAATGACTCGCAAAGATTCTCATTATACCCCTGGATGGTTACGTTCTTGTCAATCGGGATGGTATCCAGCAACTCATAGTCGCCGCCTTCCAACACCAGCACTGCCCCGTCAGGCGCGTTTGCGACGGCTGTGGCGAGGTCTTCGCCCGCCGGAACGGAAACCTTCTGACCGAAAGAGGGCGCCGCCGCTATGAAGAGCGCCCCCAGCATAATCACAATCCATGCCCGAACCGAGTGACGCCCCACGGTGTTGTCCTCCGCCTTCCCCGGATTTTCCGGTACCGAAACATTTTTTTCAGAAACACCAGCCCATTCTTGCCGAGCCATCATTTTTCCTGTCTCCTACGTCACTCTATCTTACTATTTTGAAAAGACGCGTCTGCCCCGCGTCCCGCCTTTCGGCCACAACTACAACAAAACCAAAAATTTACAATGCCTTACGGGTGTTGACATGACCATATAAACTATACCGTAAACAGGCAAAAAAGTCAACAATATTACTGAAAAAGGGTGGAGACCAAAACGTGAAAAATGCGCGGAAAAAAGCCGTCATAACGCAATATGGGAGGATGCTTCAACTGCTTTTTAAGAATCTGTGTCAGGCACATCTACGCGTCTCGTGTAGCCTTTGGTGTGGGTATCGCGTCACCCATCGTCATGCCCGCGAAAGCGGGAATCCGGCGATATAATACAGGAACCGTCGAAAGTTAGTGGATTCCCGCTTTCGAGGGAATGACGGGAAACGTCAGGTCGGTATGTATTACTTGGGTTGTGGGAAACGCCCGTCTTAGGATTATGCCTGCGGATGGCCCGCCGCCATTTGATCAATCTTCGCGGCAAGCACAAAATCGTTGCGGGACAGTCCGCCAATCTTTTTTGTCCACAGCGTAAGCGTTACGCGGCCGTAATCAATATGAATATCCGGATGATGGTCGTTTTCTTCGGCCATATCCGCCACTTTGTTGACGAACACCATGGCTTCGCGAAAATCCTTGCATTTGAATACACGTTCGATCTTTGTTTCCGACAGTATCCATTCCGGAATGCGCGCCGCCAGCGCATGCGCTTCGTCGGGCGCAAGAGGCGTCCCGCCAACATGGCATGGTTCGCATTTTTCTTGTGCAAGCGTCATCATGCGTTCCTTTCATTGTATCTGATTACAGGAACAACCGCCTTCCCGCGTCCATTTCGTGTTTCTGTTTTGCTCCAATAGTGAAATCTCCTTATACTATGCGGCATTGTCGAACGCCGCGGCGTCATGGCGACGTTGCAACGGAACAGGAAAGGGATTTGCCATGCTTCCCGACAACAAAACAAAATTGGTCTGCACCATCGGTCCCGCCTCCGAGTCGGTGGAAGTAATGGGGGCGCTGCTGCGCGCCGGCATGAACATTGCCCGCCTCAATTTCTCTCACGGGGAATTTTCCTGGCACAAAACCATCATTGACCGACTGCGCGAGGCGGCGGCAGCGGAGGGACGCAGCGTGACCATCATGGCGGACCTGCCGGGCCCGAAGATTCGGGTCGGCCAGATTGCGGAGGAACCGGTCAAACTGGAAAACAACGGGAAGATTATTCTGACCACCGAGGAGATTGTGGGCGATGCCGGGCGCGTATCGGTAAGTCTGCCTACCTTGCCCCGCGCAGTGAAACCGGGCGACCGTATGTTCCTTAATGATGGGAACATTCACTTGGAAGTGACGCGGGTTGAGAATAACGATGTGACCTGTAAAATACTGGTGGGCGGCGAGCTGCGTTCCCGCAAGGGACTGAACCTGCCCGGCATTGATCTGGGCGTCAGCGCGTTCACCGACCACGATCACGACTGCATGAAGTTCGCCTTGGAAAGCGGGGTGGACGCCGTGAGTCAGTCCTTTGTGGCAAGCGCGGCAGATTTGCAG
>DSBB01000117.1 GCA_011046175.1 Candidatus Hydrogenedentota bacterium
CAGTTCAGTGTGTATTACGGATTGCCCGGTTCATGTTCAGGCAGCCCGCGTCGGGAATGACGGGAAACATCAGTTCAGTGTGTATTACTTAGGTTGCGGCAACGCCCGCAGCGGTAGAAAAAATCACGCGGCGACGGATTGCTCCGCCGCCGCGCTTGGCATGATATTTCAACTACAGGTCGCGTCAGACAACCTGCCGGTGTTGACTACACGCGATTAAATCGGCTCGCTGGCGCCTTCACCTTCGAGTTCCGGCTGAGAGCCGTCAGGCGTATAGCGAATCACGCCGCCGGCGTCAACGCCAAAGCCGCGCACACCGGTGCGGCCTTGCGTTCCGGGAACCGCAAAGGCATTGAAGTTGGTGTACACCGTGGTAACCGTGGAGCCCGCCAGTGTCGAGGAGCCTCCGTCATCCATGGTGTACGTATATCCCTGGATCAGCGCGCCGTCCGTAATCTGGAGATCAAGATAGGGGGGAACATCGCCCGCCGGGTTGGTCAGAAGCTCCCACGTATTCGCATAGCCGCGTTCTGCGGCGGCGAAAGAATTCTGGGAGCCCACGATGGTCTTCAGGTTGCTGATGGTCGCGGATTCATTGGCCTGCAACCGCGCACGAAGCAGGTTGGGAATCGCAATGGCGGCGATGATGGCGATGATCGCGACTACGATCATCAGTTCGATGAGGGTAAAACCTTTGTTCTTCATAAGCAAATCCTCCAATAGGTTGTTCGTGCCGCTTATTGACACATACAGTACACACAAAATTCAACTAACACAACGTCTATATTGAGCAAACTCCGTGCCAACCGACGCAATATAAAAAAAGAGCATTTTGGGGGAACGTTTAGCGCTTCTAGCGGGTTTTCAGCAGTGGTCTCGTGGCAAAAAAACGACAAGTTTTGTCTTCAAGTGACAATTTTTGTCACGCACATGCTATAGTATGAGCCATGCACTCGTGAAATACGCACAGACGCGGAACCAAGGCGATTCGCGCCACAACATTCATCACGGGATGTATGAGACACGTAGGCCGTATGAGCCTTAAGTACTTTCGTGTTATGGGAAGAATCCGTATTAGTCGCGGCCGCAAGGCGTTGTGCATTTTCATGATCTTCCCCGTGATTTTATACAACCCTTTGATTTCTGTGGTCAGCGGGAAAAGGTTCTATTATGCGCATAATTGCAGGTACGGCAAAGGGACACCGGCTGCTTGCCCCCTCCAACCGTGCTATTCGTCCCACCGGCGACCGGACGCGGGAGGGGCTGTTCAGTATGCTTATGCCGCGCATAATTGGAGCGCGCTTTCTTGATTTGTTCTGCGGCAGCGGCGCGAACGGCCTAGAAGCGTTAAGCCGCGGCGCGGCGCACGCGACATTTATTGATAATGCTGCGGAAGCGATTGATATAACGCGCCTCAACCTGGAACGATGCCGGCTTTCAGCGGATGGCTGCGTGCTCAAGGCAAGCATTCCAACGCAGCTCGGGCCACAGCCCCGCCCCTTTGACATTTTATTTGCCGATCCTCCTTATGCCTGGAATGACTACGCGTTGTTGTTGCAAACGCTCCAAGCCAACGGGTTTGTTGCGGCGGACGGCGTGGTCATATTGGAAACCGGGTATAACGCCGTATTGCCGGAAGAAGTGGGGCTGTTATGTCAGAAAAAGCGCCGCCGTTATGGTGATACAGGTCTTACATTTTTTGCTTGACACAGGATATGGTATCTGTTATGCTATTAGCGCATCAGGAAATACAACATGTTGTTTCCACCCGCCAGGCAAGAAGATGTGCCGCCGGCATGGTCGGTCTGGAATACAACGCAACATCAGGAATCTGATATTATGCGCTGTCCCTTCTGCGGCTATGAAGATAGCAAAGTGGTAGATTCGCGCGTTTCCAAAGACGGGGAGGCAACACGTCGTCGTCGGGAATGCATTCAATGCGGGCGTCGCTTCACCACGTATGAGCGTATTGAAGAAGTGGCGCAGATGGTGATCAAGAAAGATGGTCGTCGCGAGAGTTTTGATCGCTGGAAGCTTAAAAGCGGCATTATGAAAGCCATCGAAAAACGGGCGGTAAGCTTGGAACAGGTGGACGCGCTCATCAACGACATTGAGCGCGATTTATTTAACGGCGAACATGAGGTCAGCACCAAGACCCTGGGCGAAGCGGTGATGCAGCGGCTGAAGCAGCTCGACGAAGTGGCGTATGTTCGCTTTGCATCCGTATACCGTCAATTTCGTGATGTCAACGAATTTATGTCCGAGATCAAGGGATTGCGCTCGTAACGCGCCGACACAGACGTTAACCTCGTCCCCGCAGTGCGTTTTCCGGGGCGCCCGGCTCCATTATTTTTTGTTACATTAACGACGTGCTGAAATAGCGTTCCGCGCGATCGGGGAGTACGGTGGCGATATTACCGGACATCATTTTGCAGAGTTGTCTTGCCGCCCAAACGTTTGCGCCGGAGGAAATGCCCACGAGCAGTCCGTGGTTCGCACCGAGTTCGCGGGTGGTAACAATGGCGTCTTCATCAGTGACTTCCAGCACATCGTCAATCATGGACACGTCGAGCACAGCGGGGACAAAGCCGTCGCCGATGCCTTGAATCTGATGCAGGCCGGGTTCGTGTCCGAGCAGGGCGGACACATTCTTCGGCTCGACGGCGACCAGTTTCACCTCGGGCTTGTGTTCCTTGAGGAACCTGCCCACGCCTTGGAGCGTGCCGCCGCTGCCGACGCCCGCCACAAAACAGGCGATGTCGCCGTTCATCTGGCGCC
>DSBB01000432.1 GCA_011046175.1 Candidatus Hydrogenedentota bacterium
CGCACATATAGGTCCGGTTTTTTTAGCGAATGGAGCGAACCCCGTTCATTCATCAGCGCGGCAGCCGTAGAAGACGAAGGCGAGGGCGAACCCGAAGGCGAACCCGCTGAAGGCGAAGGCGGAGAACATACTATAGTACCAGACGTTGTGGGTAGGCATATAGATGATGCAATTGAGGCTATCACGGATGCACAGTTAAAAGTCGGTTCAGTAATCTTGGTATTCGACAACGTGATACCCAAAGACTACGTCATTGGCCAGTCCCCGGAAGCGGGCGCTCGCGTCACTATCAACACGGGAGTTTCCCTGGTACAATCCAAAGGGTCCGTTTCAAGCGGCTGCGGTCGCAATCTTTTCAAAAAAGGAAACGTAAAGCGTTTCCTTGGCGATTTCATGTTATTGGGACTTGCGATTTTGACTTTGGCCGGGATGCGCCGGGTCTGATGTATCCCCTGCGTAACCCGTTGTTTTATTTAGACATCGTTAAAAAACATGAGGAGACAGAATATGTATACTTGGATTTCTCGCTGCGTGTTTCTTTCTTTCATGCTGGTGGCGGTAAGTTTGTTTACCGGATGCAACGCTGATCCGCGCTTGAACGGTGTATGGGAAGGTAAAATGTGGGAGTTTGGGCAAAGGGATGAAACTCACACCTTGATAGTGACTGCACAGGACGGCAAAGCAAGTATTACCTTTGTGCGCATTTCATATTCCGGCGGCAGTCGGTCGGCTGAAGCGGAAGGAACGTATACAACAAACCTGTTGGCTTTCCCGCACAGAATTCTTCTCAAGTTTGATGATGAGGATACGGCTGTGCGATGCTCTTACCGTTTTGCGTTCCCATTGTTTTCAAATACCTTTTATCTCAGCATCAATGAAGAAGAAGGGGGAGGCTACCCGGAGCGTTACATGCTTGACCCCAAAGAGGGGCCCGTCTATGTGATGAAACGGCAAGACAGATGAAACGGCAAGACACAGGTTATTTTATCAAGGTACTGTCGCAATGAAGCATCCCGACTGGATAATCGCGTATGCGGCGGGCAAGAGTCCCCGCAAAATTGCCTTGGAGACCGGCGCGAACCGGCGGAGCATTGAATCCTATCTCTGCCGCCACCGCGCCGACGTTGACAAGGCCGCCGACGATTACCGGCGCCAATTGATTAAAGGTATGTTGACGTTGCATTTGCGCCGCGCCGCCGAGGAAATGGAACAGTGCAAACGTCCGGCGCGGCGACAGTGGCTTGTGTAAATAAGAAAAATTTTGGCCGTTGAGTGAGTCTATACCCCATGCCTGCGCCGCTCCCCCCCTGACGGGGGCCATACGCGCCAATCCGCTTTATCCCATTCCCCATCCGCGGAACCCGCGACAACAGGCCGTCACATCCGCGGAACAATCAATCCAAATCCCGCCGGACACGCCGCCGCCGAAGCCGTCCAGCATTTCAAGTTCAGACAAGACTTCACTCTTGTTCCGATTCCAGCGCGGAAACAAACGCCGAAGAAAGCCGTTGCGCCTCCGCAATCTGTTCAGCCGTCATTAACGCCGCCAGCGATTCGCGTCTTTCGGCGGCACCTTCATCCTTTATTGCAGCAACATTAAACCACATGTAAGCCCTGACATAATCCTGGGGCACGCCTTCCCCGTTGCGGTACATCACCCCGAGATTGTATTGCGCCTCGGCATGATTCTGCCCCGCTGCTTTCCGAAACCATTTCACAGCCTCAGCATGATCCTGGGGTATGCCTCTACCGTCGTAGTACATCACCCCGAGATTGTATTGCGCGTCGGCATAATCCTGTTCGGCGGCTTTCCGATACCATTTCACGGCCTCAGCATAATCCTGGGGCACGCCTTCCCCGTCGCGGTACATCACCCCGAGATTGTATTGCGCGCACGTATCGGAAACCCCATGATCGTGAGATTGACAAGAGGATTCCTCTGTGGACTTGGCGTTATTCTGCGCGCAAAAAACAAGCGTTAGCGCCAAGAGTATGTGTAAAAAAACTCCCTTGCTCTTTATCGCATTCATAACTCACTCCCTCTTATTCACTTTTTACATCAACGCTCAAGGCATGCAACGTCCCATATAATACCATATTCCGTCTCACATGTCCATGCCGGAGTGCAATCAAGAGTCAACCGTCATGTCCGCGCCGCGTCCGCCGTAATTGCCGATTATCCGTCATGGTGTCGCGCCTTCGCCGCGCATGGATTGCCCCCCGCCGCCGTGTTGCCGTGAAGGAAACGCCCGGAATTGTCCCTGTCGGTTTTCACGGTGTGTTGCCCCCGCCGTTATCGCCCGTTATTGGCGGTTCGCCGCCGCCCGCCAACGCATCCGCCAACATGGTTACGAGTTCATCCTTTGAAAGCCCGGGCAAAGCCGTCTTGATGGTATCCAAATATGCGTTTTCAGGGAATGGGTGTGTGCCATCTAGTGTTTCTTCGGGATTTGGATGCTCTGATACCCCTGTATTTATTGGTTTTTTTGACAATACGAGACAGATTAAGTCCGTCGCGTCTGCCTGTTCCGCCACTCGCCCGAAGAAAGGAGTTGGAGGCGGCACCCGGATTCGAACCGGGGAATAAAGGCTTTGCAGGCCTCTGCCTTACCACTTGGCTATGCCGCCCCGTGAAAATGATTGTATGTTTATGGAACGACAAAAGTCAAATAATCCGTCAGTCTGAACAACCGGCTGGGGCATTACTGGGAGCCGCGCGCCAGTCGCATGAACGCTTAAAACCCGCTTTTTTGACGCAACCCCGTCAAGGATAAC
>DSBB01000438.1 GCA_011046175.1 Candidatus Hydrogenedentota bacterium
AGACCATAGACGCTGCCGGCTGCGTGGTGGCGCCGGGACTGGTGGACATCCATTGCCATTTCCGCGAGCCGGGCTTTGAATCGAAGGAAACCATCGCCAGCGGGAGCCGCGCCGCGGCGAAGGGCGGCTTTACCACCGTGGTCACAATGGCGAACACCAACCCGCCCATAGACAATGCGGGTCTTCTGGAACTCATCATCAAACGCGCCCGTGAAGAGGCTTGCATCCGCGTGCGGCCCGCCGCCTGCGCCACCAAAGGATTGAGGAGTGAAGAAATTACGGAAATGGCCGACCTCAAGGATGCGGGCGCAGTGGCTATTACCGACGATGGACATGACATCGCATCAAGCCGTCTCATGCGCCACGCCCTCGAATACGCGGGCATGGTGGATATGCCGTTTTTGAGTCATTGTGAGGATGAGGCGTTGTCCGAGGGAGGCGTCATGAATGAAGGCTATATGGCCGCGCTCATGGGGCTGCCCGGCACCCCAAAGGCCGCCGAAGAGGTGCGCATAGACCGCAATATCAGGCTTGCCGAACTCGCCGGCGCGCATATTCATATTCAGCATGTTTCCACCGCCGCGGGCGTTGAAATCATCCGGCAGGCGAAACGGCGCGGCGCGCGCGTTACCGGCGAATCCGCGCCCCACTACTTTTGTCTGACTGATGAAGCCGTGCGCGGGTTCAACACAAACGCAAAGATGAACCCCCCGTTGCGGGAGCCGGAGGATGTGGCCGCGGTTATCGAAGCCTTCAAAGACGGCACGCTTGATTGTATTGCCACGGACCACGCCCCGCACACGCTTACGGAAAAGCGCGTGGAATTTGCGCTGGCGCCTTTCGGCATTATCGGTTTGGAAACGTCGCTTGCTTTGACCCTTACCCATTTGGTGCAACCGGGGCATATCAGCCTCGAACATGCCGTGCGCCTGCTTACACTGGGCGGCGCTCGAGTATGCAACATCGCCGAAGCGGGAACGATCGCGCCCGGCGCGCCCGCCGACATAGTCGTCTTCAATCCCGACGCAGAATGGACGGTCGCCGCCGATTCCTTTGCCTCGAAAAGCGGCAACTCCCCGTTTATAGGTTATACGCTAAAGGGCAAAGTCACGCACACCCTGTGCGGCGGAAAAGTTGTTTATTGCGAATGAGAAAAATTGGCGCATAGTGCGGTCCGAGGTACAGTGATGAAAAAAAATACTGATTATTCTGGCGCTTGTCCTTGTCGCGCCGCCGTTTCTTGTCGCAGTGTTTATATGCACGGCCTATCTTTGCAACGACCGCGTGGGTATTGAAACGGATTTTTCGAAGAGCGTTTATCCCCCCAATATGCCTGCGCCGTTGGCTGCGCCCGCCACGCTCAAGATCGCCACTTTTAATATTCAGGACTTGTGGGTGGTTGGCCGCGACCGCCCGGCGCGAATGCGGCATATTGGCCGGGCGATTGCCGCGCTTGACCCGGACATTGTCGGATTTCAGGAATCATTTATCCAAAAAGACAGGGACATCTTAATTGAAGCGCTTGACGCGACCCGTCTTCGGTATCACCAATACTATCCCAGCGCAACAGTCGGCAGTGGTTTGCTCATCAGCAGCGCATATCCCATTCGCGAAGCGTATTTCAAGCGATACACGGATTCCGGTCCCGCCCGGCGCATATGGGAGGGCGATTTCTGGGCGGGCAAGGGCGTGGCGTTGGCGCGTATCGAAACGTCCGTAGGCATGGTTGATTTCTATAACACCCATGCCCAGGCCGGCTATGGCCGCGCTGAATACCGCCTCGTGCGGAAAAATCAAATGGCGGAATTGGCGGCGTTTATGAATGAATCACGCACGGGAATCGCGCCCGCTTTTCTTGTGGGCGACATGAACAGCCGCGTCGAAAGCGAGGAGCATGAGGCGTTTGTTACGGGAGCGAACCTGTTTCGGGTTATGAACATGGACACCCGCATAGACCATATTTACGCCGCTCACAATGACGCTTATGAAATAGAGACGCTGGATACGGTGCGTATTGCGGAAAGAATCACTGAAGGCGAACGCACTTTTGCCTTGAGCGATCATCCAGGTTACATGAGCGTTGTGCGCGTCACGCCCCGGGTTGATGAAGCGGCGGAAACGGACGCGTTTTCGGAGGAAGAATAGCGGGCTGCATTATGGCGCAACTTCCGAAACGGATTTGTGTATGTCAAACAAGGTGTTGTCCCCCGGGCCGAACCAGCCCACGTTCCATTGCGGGTTCGACGCGCCGTAGATATTGGTTTCGGGCGCCCATTCCAGCCGTTCACTGGTAATGTGTCCGTCGCACCAGAGCACATTGGCGCGCCCATAGTGCCTGAAATGGATGGAAGGAGAATTCAGGCCGCCCTCTTGGCCGCGGGGATGGTCGAATGACACCGGCAGCGGCGGTTCAATAAAACTGTATTCGATGATTTTGCCTTGCTGGGGCATCCCCGCATCAGCGAACATGATGGTGCGCGCCGGGTTTGCGATGTTCACATCGCGCATGCCTTTGCGCACCGCCTTCACGGGGTCTTCCACAATGGACAACATGGAGCCTACATACGCCATGTTATAACCATACCCGCCCGCGCCCGCTTCAAAGGTGTTGGCAGACGGGTCGTGCGCGGTGAACTCGAAGAAGATGGGACATTCGCGCACGCGCCCGTCGGGGAGATATTCAAAGAGCGGGCCCTTTTCATATTCGAAGGGCGTCATGGGGTTGGGCGTTTCGCGCGCTCCGTGCCAGCGCAACCGTCCGCCGAAAT
>DSBB01000281.1 GCA_011046175.1 Candidatus Hydrogenedentota bacterium
CAATAAGAGACTTGTTTTGTTGACAAAAGTATACATGAACCTTGAACGTCTGATACAAGAGGCATAACGGCACACTCATGTGAAACTGTGGCGCTTGCTGTTTCGAGACAACCGATAAAATCGGCGCCAAGGCATTCCTTTGCCCATATTTTCCGGCATGTCTATTGGACTGCGGGAGTATATCACGGGGGATTGGTAAACATAATTTTGACGCGGGCTCCACTATGCGGTGTAAACTGTAGCGTAGTTTCTGTTTGCTTTCGTACATACAGCGCCAAAGGTCAGGAGACCTGCAAGTTGGACGAAACAATTGCGTCCGGCTGGTGGAAGTTCAGGTGCGCCTAACAACATAACACGCCTGTCCATAACAAACACATTGGAAGATGCGCCCCCACTGTTGAAATAGTCTGGGGCGATAAATAATCCCGTCGAAACATGAAAAAGAATTCGTATATGTCCTTGATATTCCGTTGCGTCTTGGTGATGCTTGCCATTTGTTGCTGGGCTGGATGCGTTCGCCTTGGCCGGCGACTCGAGCCCATCACTTTGCCGCCCGGCGCGCCCGCCGTGTCGGTTGTTCTGGATGGATTGGCGGCAAACGAAACAGCGTTGACCTCTTTCCGCGCCACCGGAACGGTCGTGCTGGAGATTCCCGAAGTGGAAGCCACGCAGATTTCCAGGGAAAGCACCCTGTATTTTCGGTATCCCAACCAACTGTATGTAATCGGGCGGCGTTACGGAACCCGCGTCATAGAGTTGACTTATGCGAAAGACGCTTTTCTATTGGAATTTCCCACCCGTCGCGAGTATTGTCTGCGGCTTGCGACGGAGTCGTTCAACACCCTGACCTCGGCGGACATTGTGCGCGAGATGTTCACACCGGAGCCTTGGGAGTCTCTGCCGGAAGACCTCGCCCGACTCAGTGATTATGATGAAGCAACGCAAACCGCCACTATTGAAATTTGGACGCGGGACCCGCGATTGCGGCTGAAGCGGTTGCTGTTGGCGCAGGGCGCGCCCTGGGTCATTTTGGAAAGCCAGCTGCTCGATAAGCAAGGCAGGGTGATTGCCCATACCCTCAAAAACGACTATCATGAGCAGGAAAGCATTCGCTATCCCACCCGGATTGAAACGTTATTCCCCGGCGAGGATGCATGGATGCGGTTTACCATGCGGCGCGTGGATGTCAATGCGCCGGTTGAAGACAACGCGTTTGACGTGATTGGCAAGGCAGAGGCGCTGGAACGCCGCGGTTTTCATCGGGTGGACATTTTCGCGGGAGAAGGTCCCGATATTGAAGACCTCACCGCCGGAAGTTAATGAACGTAAAGGAGCGAATGGAATGATCACAGAAGACACAGGAAAAACAATCTCTCGCCGCGGCTTTCTGGGCGCGGCGGCGGCTTTCTCGATCATGGCGAAGCATACGGCGCTCGGGTCTGAGGCAAACTCGAAGGTTAGGGCGGGAATAGTCGGCCTTGGCGGACGCGGACGCATGATTGCCGGGATGGCGCAAAATCACGGCGGCTACCAGATTACCGCTGTGGCGGATTACTTTCCGGACATAGCACAGGGAGTGGGAGAGTGGCTGTCGGTTTCCCCGGAAAACCGTTTCAGCGGACTGCACGGTTATCTGCGGCTGCTCGAGAGCGGCGTGGACGCCATGTTCCTTGAAACGCCGCCCTTTTGTTTCCCGGAACATGCCAAAGCCTCGGTTGAGAAGGGATGCCATGTGTTCATGGCAAAGCCCGTCGCCTGCGACGTGCCCGGAACCATGACCGTGTTGGAAGCGGGCAGGAAGGCGGGCGCGAATGGCCGGGTGTTTCTGGTTGATTTTCAGACGCGCACAGACCCGTTTTTCATCGAGGGCATCCGTCGGTTGCACCGGGGCGACATCGGCAGGGTCGGCATGCTCAGCAGCATCTATACGGACGAGAGTTTCCCTGACCCGCCGCTGACCGATACCATTGAAAGCCGTCTTCGCCATCTCATCTGGGTGAATGACGACGACTTGGGCGGGGGCTATTTGGTCAACGCGGGCATTCACGCCATTGATGTGGCGCTGTGGATGGCGGGAGACACACCGGTGAGCGCAATGGGTTCCTCCCGCATTGTGCGGAACGACCCGCACGGCGATTCTCATGATGTCTATTCGCTGACGTATCAATTCAAAGACGGATTGATTCTAAACCATCGCGGCGAGCATCTGAAGAACGAACATGGCTTCAAATGTGAATGCATCGCCTTCGGACAGACGGGCTATCTTGAAGCGGGGTATTCAAGTCATGTGCGGCTGCACGGCGGTGTGGAACCCTATGAAGGAGGACAGGTGGTTGACTTGTATCCCCAGGGCGCGATACGCAATATTGAAACGTTTCACGAGAGCATTGTCAACGGCGTATACGACAACCCCACCCTTGAGCCTTCAATCAACGCCAATCTCGCGGTCATTCTGGGGCGTGAGGCCGCTGCGAAGAAAACGTCCATGACTTGGGATGAACTGATGCGTGAAAACCGAAAAATTGAAGTGGACACCACGGGTCTGGCGCTTTAGAACTGCAAACTGCAAGAATCGAATACCGACATGCGAAAACTTTCCACCGTATCCATAAACACACTGACCGGCATGTTTCCAGAGGAGATTTCCGAGGCGCTTGAAGTGCCCGTAATGCGGGGCAAGCAACTGTTTCAATGGCTACAGAAAAAACAGGTCATGTATTTGGACGCCATGACCGACCTGCCGGAAACGTTGCGCGAGACA
>DSBB01000346.1 GCA_011046175.1 Candidatus Hydrogenedentota bacterium
AAACGCCTGAATGACGGGAAACGCCTGAATGACGGGAAACGCCTGAATGACGGAAAACGCCTGAATGACGGGAAACGCCTGAATGACGGGAAACGCCTGAATGACGGGAAACGCCTGAATGACGGGAAACGCCTGAATGACGGGAAACGCCTGAATAACGGGAAACGCCTGAATGACGGGAAACGCCTGAATGACGGGAAACGTCAAGTCAGTGTGTGTTACTTGGGTTAGGTGGGCGTGCGATAAAAAAGGGTTACACCCATCACCCCAAATACCCCGTTTGCCAGCCAAGCCGCGACGGGCGGTGGCAGTTTTCCCATATAACCCAACCCGGCGGTTACAGCAAAAATCAGCAAGTAGGCCAGCGCCACGCAGATGCTTACGCCAAATCCAAGGGTAACACCGCCGCGCCGCAACCGCATGGCAAAAGGAAACGCCAGCCATATTATGACGAAGCATAAGGCGGGTTGGGCAAATTTAAGATGATAATTGACGAGGTGTTCTTGTGTGGGGATTCCCAAGCGTTTGGCCCTTTCGATATCCGCGTGCATCTGCAACGCCGTTTTTGCTTGTGCGGGTTTGCTCAACGCGAACAACTCTTCGGGCGATTCTTGAAACGGAGCCGGTTGCTGCGTAATGCGCCGCGAAATCGTTTCCCATTCGCGCTTTTGATCAAAAACAGCCCAGCGCCCGTCTTCCAGCAACCAGCGCGCCGTTTCCCGGTCCCAAAAAATACGGCGCGCCCGGATTTCTTCAATGCGGTCTTTATGAATTGCGTGAAGATAGACGTCTTGTCCGCTGTTGGCGCGCTCATTGAACTTCAACACATGGCATGTCCACCCGTCGCCAAGGTTGGTCCAGCTGACGCCAAAACGACTGTGATCGGAAATTTTGGAGAAATACTCTTTTTTGATTGCGGCATGGGTTTCTGAAGCCTTCACGCCGTAGGTTTCCTGCACAAAAAACACCGCAAACGCCAGCAGCAACGCGGTGATTACGGGTGCGCGCGCGATTTTGCCAAGGCTTACCCCGCCTGACAGCAACGCCGTAATTTCATTGTTTTGAGCGGCGTTTCCCAAGACAATCAGGCCCGCGATCAAGATGGCAACGGCGGCGGCCTGATATTCGAAAAGAATTGTCGGCATAAAGGTAAGGTAATACAGCGCCACCACGCCCGGCGGCACTTGGTAGCGCGTAATGTCCTGTTGGCGCGTAACGACAAGATCAATGACGCAGACCAACAATATGAGCGCCAACAGCACTTTGAACAACGTTGCCAGCAGCCGTTTGACGAGATATCGGTCAATCAACGTCATACGCGGTCCACCCGCCATATCAGGACTATGCCCAGCATGCATAACATCATATTTGGAATTTGGCCAAGCGCCACAGTCGCCGAAAGCGGCAGCAACAACGGCAGTTCCATCAATTTTCGCAGAACAAAGTAGGCTACAATAATTGCCAACCCAATGGTGAACGCAAAGGACTGCCCCGCCCGTCGCGAGCGCGCGCCGACGGGCGCGCCCACGATGCTGACGGCGAGACACATGAGCGGGAAAGCAAGACGGTTTTTTATTTCGAGCCGCACTTTGCGCAAGTCAATTCCGACGGGCAGGGCGCCTGTCTCGTCAAACTGTTTTCGCAGTCGCCGTTCTTCACCGCACAGCTGGGCAATAGTCATTCCTTCATTTGCCCCGGGCGCTTTTGAAGTTGCCGGGGTCGGCGCGGCCTTCACCAATGACTCGAACATGAAATGCCGGTGCGGGTCTCTCGGGATGAAAATTCCGTGTTCCAGTTCAAGATGTTTGCGACCGTCTATTTCAACCACCCGCGCCCGGTCAGCGTAAAATGCGTTCGCTCCCTCTTCTTCCGGTTGCAATATGACAATATCGCGAAGTATCCCTCCGGGGTCCCGGCGGCCCAGATACACGCGCCACTCGCCGTATTCATGCATCACCCCCGTGGGCAACATTTCCACAGACATGCGCAACGGCATGTCCGTGGTAACCAGGCGCATGAGCCGCCAGTACGCCCATGGCTGACACTGGTCCGCCACAACAAACGCGATACCGCTTAACATGGCGCCAAAAATAATCACAGGTAATACAATACGCTTCAGGGGCACCCCCGCCGCTTTCATTGCCGTCAACTCATTCTGTTGCGCAAGACGGCTGAACACAAACATAATGCCCATGAGAAATGTGATGGGGAAGATGTATCCGACAAGGGTGGGCAACGCATAAAAAGCGATGCGTAGGATGTCGAGCACGGCAATTTGCGTCATGGGAATCCGCTCGAGAAGCTCCCGCATCTGGCTGCGCACCGCGCCTCCGACCACCACAAAACAAATGACCAGCGCCGCCAGCGCCGCCGGCGGCCAGATTTTCCCCAGTATGTATCGATCAATCAATCGCATGGCGTAATGAACATCCGAAAGGTCCCAATGCGGGCGTTGCCCGCAACCCAAATGAATATTTTTTTCGTACGTTGTTCACGCTTCAGCGTACGGCAGCGGTACGCAAACCCTGAGTCATATACGCGCCCCCGCACGCTGAAGCGTGAACAACATGCCCAACTTCTTGTTTTCGGTCATAGGAAATGGCCGATAATTACTGCCCCGGACTTTGCCCGCAATCGAAGTAATACACAAAACGAATAAGCTTTTTCAGTTGCCCTGCCAACTGAAAAACTTCGTTGGACTGAACGCGGGGTTGGTATTACGGGCATGTACAGACCTATAGACCGGGAAATACTGC
>DSBB01000343.1 GCA_011046175.1 Candidatus Hydrogenedentota bacterium
ACACCACGACTGAATGTTGCCGCGTCCAACGCGTCCGCGCAGCTGATGCAGCTGGGTTAGGCCGAAGCGCCCGGCATCCTCGATAACTATGGTGGTCGCTGTCGGCGAATCCACGCCCACCTCAATGACGGTGGTGGCGAAGAGCACGTCTATTGCCCGCGCTTTGAACCGCAGCATGATGTCTTCCTTTTCCCGGGGGTCAAGACGGCCATGCAACAGCGCGCTGCGCAAACCGGCTAGCGGTCCCTCGGACAGCGCGAGATAGTGGTCTATAAGCGGTGTGAGTTGGGTAAAATGCTCCGATTCCTCCACAAGCGGACACACAATATAGGTTTGGTATCCCGCCTGTGCCTGGGCGCGGATGTACTGGTACAACTCCTCGCGCTTGTTGTCCGGTGTCAGCGTTGTTTTTACGGGAAGACGACCCGGCGGCATGTCGGGAATGACGCTGATATCCATGCCGCCGTATAGGGTGATGGCGAGAGTGCGGGGGATAGGCGTGGCGGTGGTGTGCAGCATGTCGGGCAGGGCGCCTTTTCTGCCCAGTGCCTCCCGCTGACCCACGCCGAACCGGTGCTGCTCGTCAATTATGGCAAGACCGAGCCGGTGAAAAACGGTCTGTTCCTGGAACAGGGCGTGGGTTCCCACAACCACCTGTATTTTCCCTTGTGTGATTTCCCGGCGCAGACGCTTTGCGTTGGGTGTTGCTCCGGTCAACAGCGCAACTTGCACGCCGAGCGGCGCCAACAGGCTGTGCAGGGTTGCGTAGTGTTGTTCCGCCAGTATTTCCGTGGGGGCCATAAACGCAGACTGGTGGCCGCTGTCCACGGCGGCGGCAACCGCATGCAGCGCAACCAGTGTCTTGCCGCACCCCACGTCGCCCTGCAACAACCGGAACATGGGACGGGGAGAACCCATATCGCGCAGGATGTCGTCCACGGCGCGTTCTTGCCCCCGAGTCAGCGCGAAGGGCAAAGACTGACGGAACCGCCGCATCAGGCCGCCGTCAACAATGTGGCGTATGCCGGTCGCGGTGTCAATCTGCTTTACCCTGCGCGTGAGTATGCACAGCTGCATTGCCAGGAGTTCTTCATACGCAAATCGTTTGCGGGCGAGATGGACGGCATCCATCTTTTCTGGAAAGTGCGCCTGCCAAATGGCGTCGGCCCGTGGTGGGAAATTGTGTTGACGCGCCAGCGCCGCAGGCAGTGTTTCCTTTAACTGGTCTGCGGCCTGTTTAAGCGCATTGTAAATCCAGCGGCGCAATTGACGTTGACTGACTCCTTCGGTCAGCGGATACACCGGCACAATGCGTCCGATGTGCAGCGTATCCGCACCGTCCTCGTCCGACTCGGGCTCGTATTCGGGATTTTGAAGCGTCAGCCCTTTGTATTCGCCCACCTTGCCCGTAAACAGACAGCGTATGCCTTTCTTGAGCGTGGTATGCGCGAGAAAGCCCCTGCCGAAAAAAGAGACTTTCATCTGACCCGAATCGTCGCGCACGGTAAGAACGGCCATTGTCTTCCCGCCGCGTAACCGCAATGATCGGGCGTTGATAATTTCAGCGTCAATGGTGACGCTGTCTCCCGCTCGTGCCGTCGCGATTTTCTGCACCGCTGTCCGATCACGATATTCGCGCGGCAAATGGAACAACATGTCCTCAACGGTGTAAAGGCCAAGAGCCGCCAGCATTGCGGCGCGTTTTTCGCCGATGCCCGGAAGGTTGCGCACCGGCGCGTCAAGCGGCAGCGCTTCCGCGCCTTTGTCCTCATTTGCTGTGGCCATGATTTTATAAAGCCTTTTGGGTTTTCACTGAGACACTATGGTACCATAACAACAGATTGCGAAAGATGTCTCCTGACGCTGTTTTATCTGTTTACAAATCTGATTACACGGCATGAAGGGTTCCTGTAATGGTGAAACGCCGGAGCAGAAACGTAGCCTGCCAAAAACAAATAAAGTAATCGTGAGCGCGGCAGGGGAAGCCGCATTATCATACATGAAGAAAAAGAACGGTAGGCCGGTCATACGCCTGAAATCGCCGAAATGTCTTTGAATAACAGAAGCGGCCGGAAATGGCCACGCGATCTGATATTGGTGAAGAATTAGTAATTTCGCGGCGTGTGCCCGAGGGTGTAGTGTAGATAAGGGTCGTTTGTAGTGAGTTCTATTACTGTGCTTACGCTTGTGCCTCCCAATGAATCGGATCGGTTGCCAAGATGCCTTGAAAGCGTCAACTGGGCGGACGATTTGTTTTGTGTTGTGGATGCCCGCGCTTCCCAAGGCGTTATCGAGGCAACGCGAAGTTTTACGGAACATGTGGTGGCGCATGAATATGTCAATGCCGCTGCCCAACGCAATTGGGCGTTGCCGCAGATTGAAACCGAATGGACACTGGTGCTGGACGCGGATGAGTGGGTTTCGGAGGCGTTGACGGCGAGAATCAAGCAAATTATTGCTCATAACGCGGGCGCTGACGGCTATGAAATCCTTCGACATTCCTATTTTCTCGGAAAACTAATCAAACATTGCGGGTGGCATCACGATTACAACCTGCGATTGTTCAGGACGCAAAAAGGGCGGTATCTTGATAAACGGGTGCATTCGAGGGTGGTGGTGGAAGGGAAGGTGGATAAGATCAATGATGTAATGTACCACGACACCTATCGCACTTTTGAAGAATTTTTCGATACGTTCCAGCGTTTCACCACCTGGGGCGCCCAAGACGCTTTTGACAATGGGAAGCGAGCCGGTCT
>DSBB01000376.1 GCA_011046175.1 Candidatus Hydrogenedentota bacterium
ATATTCTGAATCGAAATGCTTGAAGAGCTTGAGCATGAACTCAATGTCGTTGGTGTAGGGGCCGTGGGGTTCCACGTTGAGGATGACGCCGTAGTCTTCCGCCCAGGGCAACGCCTGCCGGTAGTTATCACAGGTGATGCGGAACACCTCGTCGCGGGTGTATCCGGGTATTTCCGCGCCGCCGTCCACCGTGTCCACCATGGGGCAGTCGAGTTCCGCGGCGAAGCGGATGGACTGCTGCACATACTGTACGCCGTAGGCGGAGCCGTCCGGCCCCATGAAGGGGTAGGAACCGTCAATCTGCGATATTTTCAGCCCTTTCCCGTCGCAGTAGCGTTTGAGCGCGCGCGGGTTGGACTGAAGCGAAATGCCCGGTTCGTAGCCCATCGCCTGAATGAAATACTGTCCGTGGATGGCGGCGAATTCCAAGTGTTGCAGTCCATACTTGACGGCGCATTCAGCCGCCTGTTTGAAGCTGCCGCTCAAGACGCGCCAATTGTCCGTGTGCATACCCAGTTCGATCATGAGTCTCTCCTTTTTTTGAGGGTGGCAGGTTGCGTTTTCATTGTAGCATAGCCTAAACCCGAGACCCATGTTATGTCAAAATTCGGCAGCGCTTCGAAGTCATTCCTGTTGCCAACGTTGCATGCCGTGAAGCCAGGCGGCATTATCTTAACGGACGCTGGTTCAGCTCCCTTTCCATGAGACGACCTGCCGCCGTGAAAAGCCTGCCCGCCCCGGGCGAATCCGCATATCAGTCATTCCCTGATTTCACTGTCTCTGTTCCGCAATGTTGCCGCACGGTCATAAATTTCTTCACGAGAGACGCCTGCTGCGGCGTACATGGCAAAGATATTCTCGTCCGGCGTTTCCGGGGGCACGGCATGGGACGCCGCAAGGATATAACCGCCGCCATCGTCGGTCATGCCTTCAATCAACTTCATTGTTTCGCTGTACACCGCGTCCGCCGCGCCGTTTGGCAAAAGGTGCTGGGTGTCCACGCCGCCCATGAAGGACAGTGGGCCGCCAAATTCCTGTTTCAGGCTCACCGGGCTCATTCCGGGACAATTACATTGCACCGGGTTAAGGATGTCAACTCCGATTTCGATGAGGTCGGGAATAATGGAACGCAACGCGCCGCAGCAGTGATAGGCCACGGGCAATCCCGCCGCCTTGCCTATTTTGGCGATGCGTTTCATCTGCGGCTTGATCAGATCGCGCCACATGTCCGGGCTCATCAGCAACGCCTGCTGCCCCGCCACGTCATCGCCCAACCACAACCAGTCAAGCGCATATCTGCCGCATGCCTGTTCAGAAAGTTTCACGGCGAAATCGGCGCACCGCTCCAACATCGTTGCCGCAAGTTCCGGGTCAAGGGCCAGATCAAGGCTTGCCCGCTCAAGTCCTCGTATGCGAGCGTACATCTCGAACACGCACGGCGACACGTCGCAACCGACAAAGTAGCGTTCGCTCTGCGCGACCACGGGCGTCATCAACGCGAGCAGAGCGTCCAGCCGATCATAAGGGAACTGATAGGCGAGGCATGTTTCCCGGTCCGCGCCGGCCAGGGGTGAGCAGATTATCTGATTGAACTCGCCTTCGCGCCGCCACGTAATCCCCCAGTCATCGAGATGGGTTTCGCCCTCGCGTTCGTGAACGACGCCTTCCATCGCGTAATTGTTGTTTACCCACGTTTGGCGCACATCATCACCAAGCGCCTCGGCCAGCCGCGCTACGGGTATGTCCAGCAATTGCGCGAGTCTTTGCGCCGTGGAAGGATGAAACCACATCCACACGGGCACGCGGTCCGTTGGTTGGCGTCGTAACGCCTTCCGAACCCGTTCTTTTGACGTCATCAATCTATCTCCACATTGCCGTCCGAAATCAGGGCTGAAGCCGTTTCGCTTCTATACCTGAAGCCGTTTTTTTTTGCGCATACCGTCGTTCGTCTCAGCCTCGTTGAACTGCGTTTACACAGGATGTCGCGAATCCCCGGTGTGCGTTACGGCATGAGTTTATATATGTGACGCAGTATGAATAAAGCGCGAACCGCTTTCTTTGGGATTCGTCTGTTTGCGCTATGAGTGCAATTGCCGCGCCATCTCGATCATCTTCTCCCGTATCTTGTCGGCGGCGTGGACCTCGAGATAACTGGAGCGGGCGCGCCAGGTTTCGTAACCGCCGAGCGCGTGCTGCGCCGCCGTGGGCAGATAGCCGTAATAGCCGTTCGCAAGGGCGACGGGAAATGTGTTCGGGAACGGGCTTTCCTTCTTGAGATGCAGCCCGATCTCCACAAAGACTTCGCAGGGGATGGCGGTTATGGCGGCGTCGCCGATGCGCAACACCTGCAAGGGGACAGATACGTGTTGCGGATAATGTTGCAGCAGCAACGTTTCGCGGGCGTACACTTCCTCGGCGGTTTTCATGACATCGCCCTCGACAGCGTCCACAATCGCTTGGGCGCGTTTGACGTCGTCAGCGTTCGGCAGGCGCGCGCCCAGTTCGATGTCCGCCGCCGCCGCCGCCAGCGGCGTCCACGTCTCGAAGCTCGCCTCCTGACAGGCGCGGTACACTTCGCGGGCGACCTTGTCCGCCACAAGGTTCATCTTCTCGTAAGGCGCAAAAGACTGCGCAGGTTCGCGGAAATTGATGTTATTGACATCGCCGCTTGCGCCGTTGGACATCATGGCGACGAACCGCGTTTCATCCGCGTCAAAGAGTTTCGTCAGTGCGTTGGCGAAACAGCCGAAAT
>DSBB01000263.1 GCA_011046175.1 Candidatus Hydrogenedentota bacterium
TGTACATGCCCGTAATACCAACCCCGCGTTCAGTCCAACGAAGTTTTTCAGTTGGCAGGGCAACTGAAAAAGCTTATTCGTTCTGGGACCATGAGGACGGCGGATTTTATTTTGCCGTAACCCGCGAGGGCGCCCCGAAATCGCTGCGCAAAAATACGGACTTTCACGCCTATGCGATAACGGGATTGGTCGAGTATTTTCTTGCTTCGGGACGCGGGGAAGCCCTTGTGTGGGCGGAACGGGTGTTTGATCTGTTGATGGAAAAGGCGGCGGACCGCGACATGGGATTTGTGGAAGATTTTGACAACGGCGTCTGGCCCGTATTGAACGCGGAACAAATGAAATTAAGCGATCAGCTGCGCATCAAAACCATTGACATGCACGCCAATATGCTCGAGGGCATGATGTATCTGGCGGGCGCAACCCAAAAAGCAAAACACAAAAACGCCCTGCAGCGACTCTTGGATTTGATTTGCACCAGAGGCATACACCTTGACTGCGGATGCACGGTTACGGCGTTTGACGCGGACTGGCAGCCCGTGGGCGACGCAAAGGGACGCATGACAACCTCCTACGGCATCAACGTGGAACTGGCGTGGTTTATATGGCAGGCGGCGGCAGTGTTGGAGAACAACGGGGAGTTATACGATATGACGGCGATCAGGCTTGTGGACCACGCGCTCCAATTTAGTTTTGATGACGAGCGGGGCGGACTCGCCGCGTTCGGACCGATTACCGGCCATGTGCTTGACGCGGTGGAGTTGGGTGAAGAGCGCCTGTTCAAATCATGGTGGGCCCAGGCCGAGTTGCTCAATGCGCTGGACGACGCCTACAAGCGCACGGAACGGCGAAAGTATTTTGACGCGCTCGTGAAAACGTTTGACTGGGTGTACCGCTACCAGATGGACCATGAGTACGGCGACTGGTATCAGGATACGCGCTGGGACACGGGCGAACCCGTGACCACGGAGAAGGGGCGCGAATTCAAAACCGCCTTTCACGCGGGACGCGCCCTCATACGCGCCATTAACGCATTCCGGGAATGGATGTGAGGGAAGGTTCGGGGGCGTGAAAATTCGCGCGGACGGCGCCAATTGATTCACGGCCATAGCGGACAAGCCGCACGGGATGCCGAACTTCCCGTAAGAGCGGCGCTCCACATAGTCCCCGGGAATGAACTGCCTTTGCCGCGTGTTAACTTTTGCAAAAGAATTGCGTTGCAAGTAAAAAGCCTATTCAGAAAAGAGAAATCGGAACCAGGAACAAGGAGGAGCGTTATGAAAAGCCGTATTTTTTCTATGGCGGCTGCGGCGGTATTGGCCGGCTGCCTCGTGGTATGCCCTGTCGGATGCGGCGCCCAGGACTTGGCGGAGCCCCCTCAAATCGGGGCGGCGTTGCCAGGTTTTGAATTGCCCGACCTTGATGGGAAGCTGCATACGCTGGAACAATATCGCGGGAAGATAGTGGTTATTGAAATGGCAAGCCAGCACTGCCCGTGGTCCCGGGGCGCCGATCCACACCTCGTGGAACTGGCAAACAAATACGCCGATAAGAACGTGGTGTTTCTGGGCGTTGATTCCCACAACAGCACCTCTGCTGAAGACATCAAGAAATACGCCGAGGAAAAGAAGAAAACCTACACGATATTAAAGGACGAGGGCAACAAGTACGCCGACGCGCTCGGCGCGCGCACCACGCCGGAAGTGTACGTTGTGGACAAGGACGGCAAACTGGTCTATCACGGCGCTTTCGACAATCGCTCGAATCCGGACGAAAAGGGCGACAAGCCCTATGTGGATATGGCCATTCAGGCCGCCATTGAAGGCAAATCGGCGGACCCCGACCGCGTCAAGTCGTGGGGTTGTTCCATTAAACGCAAGTAACCCGAAATGAAACCCGTTCATCATACCTGCTCGCCACAAAGAAAGTGGCGCGTCGGCGGGGCCGTCATGATGGTCGTGGCCCTGCCGACATTATTATGTTGTGCGTGCGCCCAGCGCGAGTCGCAACAAAGCAATCCCGGCGCAACGGAGGCGGCATCGCAGGAGGCGCTTGCGGCAGGCGAGGTGAAGGGCGTGGATGTGGCGGGATTAGAAGCGCTGTTGGACGCTGCTGCGGGCAGGGTTGTCGTGGTTAATTTATGGGCGACCTGGTGCGTGCCCTGCGTGGCGGAGATGCCGGAACTGGCCGAATTTTACCGCGAACACAGCCGGGCGGAGGTGGCGTTCTTCGCCGTATCACTCGACGACCCCAAGGAAATGGACGGCGCGGTCAAAAAGTTCATGGAGGACAAGGAACTCCCCTTTCCGGCATACGTGTTAACCGAGCGCGACATAGACGCCGTTTCCAAAGCGTTGCGACAGGAGATTTACGGCGCATTGCCCACTACCATCGTCTACGACCGCAAAGGCGCAGTGAAGAAGATGTGGGAAGGCGCCATAACGCGGGAAGAGTTGAACGTGGTAGTGAAACCGCTGTTGTAACGCTGTTGAATTCACGCCGAAATAATCGCAGATACTGATTACAGGCAAGCGGGATGAACGGTCGCGGCTAGCTTTATTGTTTACCCTTGCGAAGTAGACGTGAAGAACCGAGTGATATAATGCTCAGCATGATGGCAACCATGACAAAAGCAGACGAAACGGGAATTTTCACGTGGAATTAAAGGGACATCCATGATAGGTAAAAGTCAAGCGGCAGAAAAGGCGTTCTGCCGACGTTTGTGTTTTTCGGGGTAGCAGTACGGGAAA
>DSBB01000099.1 GCA_011046175.1 Candidatus Hydrogenedentota bacterium
CTTCCGCCTTAAACCGATCGCGCACCGCCCAATACAACAACGCCGGGCGCTGGTTCCCGCCCATGCCGGAAGTGCCGATGACCGCGCTGTCCGGTATCAGTTGCGCCGCATCCCAGGCCGTCATAAATTTCGGGTTGTCTTTGAAAGGCACAGGATAATGAAGATCATACTTCTCCCAATTCAAACGCCAGCGCATAACGTGGGCAAGCATACTCAGTCTGGTGATAATATTCACGCTAAATTCCCTTTTTATTCCATGAAGACAAAAGTGACAATAATGTATCCAAAGTATAGCCGATAGGTGTACTGTGTTCGCAACAAAAAATGTTCACAAGAAATGTCCCCTATTGAAAACCTTGTCATTACCCACAAATTACGATGATGAATGCGCGAACTCGAAAGGCTGTTCTCGATGCCAGGAATCCCAACGGAATACTGAATACATGCACTTGCTTCCGCGTATCAAGCACCGAAAAAATATGGGCAATGACAAGATGGAAAACAGGCAATAAGATGCGT
Organism: Candidatus Hydrogenedentota bacterium; assembly: GCA_011046175.1. Lineage (GTDB taxonomy): Bacteria > Hydrogenedentota > Hydrogenedentia > Hydrogenedentales > CAITNO01 > SLFT01. The sequence continues at coordinate 520 of DSBB01000099.1, forward strand.
TTTGCTGGCGAATCTTGTACAATAGTACCTTATCGGCCAGAAACCACGATCAAGAAAAAGAAGTTGGGTATGTTGTTCACGCTTCAGCGTGCGGCAGTAGTACACAAACTCTGAGCCATACACGCAACCCCGCACGCTGAAGCGTGAACAACATACAAAGAGAATAGTCAAATCTGGGTTGCGGACAACGCCCGCCTTAATACCTTGTCAGTCTTCTTCTATGATCGAGAGCAAGAAGTTCGCAAGCATCGTCATTGTGAGGAGGGCATCAGCCCGACGCGGCAATCTGGGAACATGAGATTGTTTTGCGTTGCTCGCAATGACGCTATGCTGGGTTGTGGGCAATGCCCACGTTAGAACATAGTCGTCTTGTCATCGTAAGGACACAGAGTATGCGGGAAATTACATTTATAGAAAAATTTCTAAAGGCAAATCATAAGTATGTGCTGGATAAGTTCAGTAATAAGGAATTACTGACCGTGGCGAGCAAAACGCACGCCACGGATTTGCTGACCGAAGTTGATCTGACGCTCCAAAAACGCTTTGTTGAAGCGGCTGAGGAAAGTTTTCCCACCGACAGGGTGATCGGGGAGGAGAGCGGTCTGGACGTCATTCCGGAGGAATCCGACGGGCGTGTCTGGATGATTGATCCCATTGACGGCACCTACAATTTTGTGCGCGGCGCAAATCCGGCATTTGGCATTTCCGTGGCATTTGTGCAAGACGGGTTCGCCCAGGCTGCCGGCGTGCATATGCCGCTGAACAATCTTATGTTTCTTGCGGAAACGGACAAGGGCGCCTTCTGCAATGGCCGACGTTTGTGCGTTTCCACCGTGCAACGATTTGACGAGGCGTGTATGGAGATAGATTTTGGCGGCGTTAAAGCCAGACGCGCGCTTGTCAAACGAGCCCTGGATATTATTAAAAAGGCGGGGCAGGTGCGTTGTCAGGGATGCGCCGTGATGGGCATTTGCCAGGTGGCGTCGGGCGATGTGGACGGCTATCTTCATATCGGTCTGCCGCCCTGGGACTTTGCGGCGGCGCAACTTATCGCCGAAGAGGCGGGCGCTGTGGCGACGCGTCTCGACGGCAGGCCGCTTCGGTTATTTGATGAGAAGCAGGGCGTTCTTATCACGAACGGCGCAATACACAAAACGGCGCTCTCGTTGCTTAATCATTAGCCCGGTGAAATATCCGGGTTAGTCGCATGGCCCAATATCAGGCGTACGCGGGGCTGTGTCACGCGTACGCAAGCAATGCACTTCTACCGGAAAGGACACTGATAGTGGAAGCGCTCAACGAATATTTCAAAGGCGATAAACTGGCCGCCGCAATGAACATGACCATCAAGGAGGTCGCGCCCGGTCATGCGGTGGTAGCCATGCCCATAACAGACATGCACAAAAACGGACTTGACGCCGCCCACGGCGGCGCGATTTTCTCGCTTGCCGATTTTTGTTTTGCCGTGGCGTCAAATTCGCATGGACGTGTTGCTGTTGCGGTTAACGCCTCGATTTCTTTTTTCAGGGCGGCTTTTTCAGGCGTATTGACGGCCACCGCGCGCGAAACGCATCTCGGGGAGCGTATCGCGGGATATGTGATTGATGTCACCGATGAATCGGGTGCTCTTGTCGCCGCCATGCAGGGCGTGGTTTATCGGAAAGCGGATACCATCGCGGCCGTCTTAAAAAAAAGAAGCGAAAAAGAATCCTCCTGATTGAACAATTACGGTTCAATCAAGGGGTATACCGGCGTTCTTGGAGTGTCGTGTAAAGTTTGGGATGTTCCGCGTCAAATTTGACCAGTTGTGGGGCGATTTCCCGGACTATGCCTGAAGCGGCGCGTCCCGCTTGTATCTGTTCGCGCAGCCAGGGCCCCCCCGCAAGTGTGTCAAAAAAACGCTCGAATTCCAGATCCTTGTGCTTTTGATGTATGGCGCAGATTACCGCAAGCGCCGTCGTGAATGGGCGCAATGCGTAGCGATCCGTGATGGTAAAGCGTATGCCCCGGCACAGTTTATCCTTGAACTTGGGATTGGAGGCTTTGCCGGGGATGGACTTGGGAATGTACAAAACGGCGCGCAGCGCGCAGCCGGCACGGTCATCCGGAGCAATGGCGTTTATGACGGATTCCGCGTCCAACCAAGGCGCGCCGCATAAAAGAAACGGGGTTTCCGTGCCCCGGCCCTCGTTCATGTTAAGCCCTTCAAACAAACAGGCGCCCACATAC
>DSBB01000016.1 GCA_011046175.1 Candidatus Hydrogenedentota bacterium
AAATTTATTCGCGCATCGGTGTACAATGTAACATAACAGTCCGGCAAACCGCAACCTGACACTTGATAATCCGGCGCATGTCCGCGTCGGCGCGCGCGTTGCGCCGGGCGGTGTGATTTGCATTTTTGAAACAGGGCGGGGTTATGCGTTACTGTGAACGAGCCAGTTGTCAACCCTAAAGGAGCCGGAACATGAACACAAGAATTATCCTCGCCTTTTCAATGGCGGCGCTGTTGGCGCACACCGTTTGCGCCGGCGCCCAGCAGAAGGGACAATTCCGACTGAACGATCCCGTGGCGGGAAATGTCCACGTAAGCCAAACCACGCTGTCGGATCAAACCGACGTTGCCGTAACGGTGTACAACAACGACCGCGCGCTGGTGCGCGACCGGCGCGCCATCAAATTTTTGCCGGGAGAATCACATCTGAAGTTTATGGACGTGGCGTCCGCCATCCTGCCGCAAACGGTGAGCCTGCGGTCGTTGAACGCCCCGGGAAAGATTCAGATTCTCGAACAGAATTACGAATATGATCTGATGAGCCCGGAAATGTTGATGGAAAAATACGTGGGCCGCGAAGTGAAACTGATAAACAAAAGCGCCGATTACAGTTTCTACGAGCAACCGGCCACCCTGCTCAGCCTCAATAACGGCCCGGTGTACGAGGTGGACGGCGAGATATATCTCGGGCATCCCGGCCAGGTGGTGCTGCCGGAAATTCCGGAAGAACTTATCGCCAAACCCACGCTGGTATGGCTGCTGTCCAACGACGGCGCCGACCATGAAGTGGAGGTTACGTATCTTACGAACGGCCTCAACTGGAGCGCGGACTACGTCGTCACATTGGGGAGCGATGAAAAAGACATGGATATTGAAGGGTGGGTTACGTTGAACAACCGGTCCGGCGCAGCGTACACCAACGCACAGTTGAAACTTGTTGCGGGCGATGTAAACGTTGTGCGGGAAATGGAGCGCGCCATGCCGAAAATGGCGCGGGCGGACATGCTGATGGCGGCGGGCGCGCCCATGATGGAAGAAGAGGCCTTCGCCGAATATCATTTGTACACGCTGTCGCGGCGCACCACCATCAAGCAGAATCAATCCAAGCAGGTGAGCCTGTTGAGCGGTTCTGATGTCGCCGTGGAAAAACGCTACGAATTCCGAGGCCAGGTGCATTTCTACAGCAGTCCCATTGACGCCATTAAGAACCAGAACGCGGACGTGTTTCTGGTCTTTCAGAACAAGGAAGAAAACGGGCTCGGCATGCCGCTTCCCGCGGGCGTGATGCGGGTGTATCAAGAAGACAGCAGCGGCATGCTGCAATTCTCCGGAGAAGACCGGATACAACATACCCCCAAGAATGAAGAAGTGCGCCTGGCGCTGGGCAAGGCTTTTGACGTGGTCGGCGACCGCACGCAGACAGATTTCCGCACCTTGGGCGCGCGCACACGCGAGGTCGCATTCAAAATCTCCGTGCGCAACCGAAAGGACACTGACATTAAAGTGGATGTGGTCGAACCGATGCCGGGCGACTGGAACGTGGTTGACCAATCTCACGCCCACGTTAAACGGGACGCGCGCACCGCCGTATTTACGCTCGACGCGCCCGCCGACAAGGAAGCGACATTAACCTATCGCATCAGAGTCACCTATTAGCATCCGATGCGAAACAACGCCGAAGGATTCACGAAGGCGACCGCCGCTTGAACAAACACGGGGGAAACATCACGATTGGGGCGCGATTGCGGCAGAGGGCGCCGGGCGCCGCTATCTTAAGGATTTAATCGAAAATGAGCGCGCCGGTCATGGAAATTACAGGCGCCCATGAAAACCCTGAACAGGAGATTGAGAAAGATGAAAGCGCTTACGGTTGCGCAAATGCGCGAGGCAGACCGCCGTTGCATCGAAGATATCGGCATTCCCGGCGTCGTCTTGATGAACAACGCCGGAAAAGCCGTATTCAGGCACGTTAACGGCGGGCCGGTGGGCGTGGTATGCGGCAAGGGCAACAACGGAGGCGACGGTTTTGTTGTCGCGCGCCTTGCCATGCTTGCCGGGTATGAAACCCGACTTGTCTTGGCGGCGCGCCCCAGGGACATCAAAGGGGATGCCAAGACATTCATGGATGTTTACACGCGGCTGGGCGGCCATGTTCTCGCCGCAACGGAACCGGAAAGCGTGGCCGACGCAGTGCGCGCATTGGCGGATTGCGCGGTACTGGTGGACGCTCTGCTGGGCACCGGCACGCGGGGCGAAGTAACCGGCCCCATACGCGCCGCCATTGAGGCGTTGCCGTCAATACGCACCATTTCCGTGGACGTGCCCTCCGGCATGGACGCAGATACCGGACGCCCCTGCGGCGTCTGCGTTCGCGCCGATGTTACGGTTACTTTCGCGTTTGCGAAGACCGGTTTTTTCACACAAGAAGCCCGGCCTTTTCTTGGGGAGTTGGACATTGCCGACATAGGCATTCCCGCGTGTTGCGGCGACGATGCCCGTTGGCAACAGCTCCGGACGGCGGGAAAATAATAGAATTTTTACCTTTGGAACAGATTACCTCGTAAATATGTTAAAATATGGCGACTGTTCATGAAACGGTTAAAATGTGTTTCGGGAATACTGTTGAATGGTTGTAACTGTCTAGCCGTTCACGCTTATGAATATCCAGATACAGGAATCCATGGTTTTTGAAGTATGGCGTTCTTGATATTTTGAAAGAGGTCTTTATCTTGTTTGATCGATGTGGAC
>DSBB01000304.1 GCA_011046175.1 Candidatus Hydrogenedentota bacterium
AAGGGATACCGTGGATTTCCGGCGGCAACGTGTATTTCCTTGGAAGAAGAGGTGGTGCATGGAATTCCCGGCAAACGGAAACTGCGCGCCGGTGACATAGTAAGCGTTGATATCGGCGTGTGTTACAAGGGATATTACGGTGACGCCGCCGCAACGCATCCCTGCGGCGCGGTGGACGCGTTGCGGCTGAAATTGATGGATGTAACTGATGTGGCGTTAGCGCGGGCGATTCGTGTGGCGCATGCCGGAAATTATCTGAATGATATCGGCGTGATTATCGAGCAGACGAGTCATGATGCCGGTTTTGATGTAGTGCGTGATTTTGTAGGCCATGGAATCGGCCTCGAAATGCACGAAGACCCGCAGATATTGAATTTTGACAACGGTTCGCCCGGCCCGCGCTTGAAAACCGGCATGGTGTTGGCCATCGAGCCGATGATTACGGCCGGCGGCGGCGCCGTGCGCGTCAAAAAAGACGGATGGACCGTTGTGACGCGGGACGGCAAGCCCAGCGCTCATTTTGAGCATAGTATTGTTGTTCGCGAAGACGCCGGTGAAATTCTGTCTTGGTGTGACGTCCCCCGGTGGGGCGACAGGCAGGACTAGGACGTTTGTAAATAGGATTGAGAATAGAACAAGGTTGAATGGTAATACTGGAACGCGCATGAAAGAAGAGGCCATAGAGGTAGAAGGCACGGTGATGGAAACATTACCCAACGCCATGTTCCGCGTGGAACTGAAAAACGGTCATAAAATTCTAGCGCATATATCCGGGAAAATGCGGATGAATTATATTCGAATCTTGCCGGGTGATGTTGTGAAAGTCGAAATGTCTCCTTACGATTTGAGTCGCGGGAGAATTACCTATCGTCAGAAATGAAGGAACTTTTCGGAGCGTGTTTTGACGCTCCCAAGCAAATGTATATAAGATGGTGGCGACGCGAAAACGCACCGGCAAAAGACGCCTGTTGCGACGGTCGCCAAACCAACAGCCCGATATGTATGGGAGAAAACGTACATGGCACGTATAGTCGGCGTCGAACTTCCGCGTGATAAGCGCGTTGAGGTTGGAGTACAGGCAATTTATGGAATCGGACCAACCCGAGCCAGAAAAATGCTGGAGAAGGTTGGCGTCAGTTTGGACACGCGCGTGCGCGACCTTACTGATGAAGAGATTACAAAGATAGCGACGGAAATACAAAACGAATACAAAGTGGAAGGCGATTTGCGCCGTGAGGTTACTGCCAATATCAAGCGGTTAATGGATATTAACGCCTATCGCGGATTGCGGCATAAGCGCGGCTTGCCGGTGCGCGGCCAGCGCACGCATACCAATGCGCGCACACGCAAGGGACCCCGTCGTATGGCGGTTGTCAAGAAGAAATAAAGTTGTTGCGGGCGCGGCAAGTTGCATGGCGCCGATAAATTACATACATGGCGTTGCGCCAGGAGAGTTTGAACGTGGCAAAAGACAAAAGAAAAGGCAAAGTCAAGAAGCGCAAACAGGCGTTGAATGTCACCTCCGGAGTGGCTCATATCCAAGCGACCTTTAACAACACGATTATTTCGATTACCGACCCGCAGGGCAACGTTATTTCGTGGTGTAGCGCCGGCCAGGTCGGGTTTTCCGGATCGCGCAAAAGCACCGCGTTCGCGGCGCAGCTTGCCGCCGAACAGGCGGGCAAAAAGGCGCTTGATCTCGGGTTGAAGGAAGTGCGCGCCTATGTGAACGGGCCGGGCGCCGGGCGCGAGTCGGCCATCCGGGCCATTCAAGCGTGCGGCCTGACCGTTACCTTGATTCGTGATGTAACACGAATCCCGCACAACGGTTGTCGGGCACCCAAACGCAGGCGGGTGTAAAAAATGAACCGGTGGGCGATGTCCTGTGGCGGCGCCCATAAATCCGGGTCCTGTTTTCTTTCAAGTTAGAGTAGTTAGCAAGAGTCTGGAGAGGCGTTTACCCATGAACGAAAAAGACTTCACCATCCCGAAGATTTACCGAATTGAAGAAGGCGCTGACGACTATTACGCCCGCATTATCGCCGAACCTTTCGAACGGGGGTATGGTACCACCGTCGGAAATTCATTGCGCCGGGTGTTGCTTGCGTCTCTGGAGGGAAGCGCGGTTACGGCCATTCGGTTTGAAGACGTACCCCATGAGTTCTCCGCTATTCCGGGGATTCATGAAGATACGACTGATGTGGTGCTCAATCTTAAACGATGCCGCATCCGATTGAATGAAGGGGATTCCGTTATCTTCACCTTTAGCCATAAGGGAGAAGGCGTGGTGACGGCCGCTGATTTGTTTGAAGGCCAAAATATTGACGTGTTCAACCCGGATTTGGTCATATTCACGGCCATGAACAAAGACGCGTCGGTCAGCATGGAGATTAAGGTGGCCCGGGGAACGGGATACAAGACCGCTGAAGAATTTGAATTTGAGCATGCGCCACTGGGAACCATTTATCTGGACGCCAACTTTTCCCCGGTGACCAAGGTCAATTTCCAGATTCAGGACGCGCGCGTCGGCCAGATGACGGATTATGATCGCCTCATGTTGGATGTATGGACGGACGGTTCCATCGCGCCGGACGAAGCGGTGCGGCGCGCGGCTTCATTGCTGATCCGTCACTTCGAAATTTTTGCCAGAACGCTGGATTCCGAGGCGTTGGAAACCGACGCAATGCTTGCCGAAAACGCTGAGTTGATGCGGTTGTTTGCGCGGCCTGTCGAGGAACTCGA
>DSBB01000485.1 GCA_011046175.1 Candidatus Hydrogenedentota bacterium
CCCCTGTGCGCATCGCGGAACCCTTCTGGCTCAGCAAGACCGAAGTGACCAATGAACAGTACAACCGGTTCAATCCCGAACATAACAGCCGCTACATCAACCAGCACCACAAGGACCACACCACGGCGGGATACCCGGCGAACATGCCGGAGCAACCCGTTATCCGCATTTCGTGGCATGACGCTCTGGCCTTTTGCGACTGGCTGTCGGGCGAAGCGCCCGGCGCGACGCTTCCCACGGAAGCGCAATGGGAGTGGGCGTGCCGCGCGGGCAGCGCGGATATGCTTTCGTTCGGAGGCAAAGACGCTGATTTCAGCGCATGTGCCAATCTCGCGGACGCATCCATGCGTTTGTTGGCGGTGACGGGGGTGAACCCACAGCCCATACCCAACCCGAATGAATATCAGAATTTCCTGCCGCAGGACGCCCGTTTTGACGATGGACAAAAAATTGTCGCGCCCGTCGGCTTGTATCAGGCCAATCCGTGGGGGCTGCATGACATGCACGGCAATGTGAGCGAATGGACGCTGTCGGCATACAAACCGTATCCCTATTGCGGCGACGATGGCCGCAACGATGTGAACGGCGCCGCCAAGCGGGTTGTCCGCGGCGGTTCTTGGCGCGACCGGCCCATGCGCGCCCGGTCAGCGTTCCGCCTCGCCTATAAACCGTGGCAGGGCGTGTTTAATGTCGGTTTCAGGGTTGCTATTCCCTGTGAAGAAAAAGGTGAAGCGACTCTGGCAAGACAATAAGTAGTTGCCGCTGTGAAATGTTCGCGTTCGGGATCGGCTATTGTCCGCCGCGCCGTCGCAGGAGGAAATACTCGAAACTGTCCAGCAACGCGACATAGGACGCTGTGATCAGGTTTTCCGAGACGCCGATGGTGTTCCAAGTTTCCTCGCGGTCGCTGGTTTCGATAAGTACGCGGGTCTTTGCCTTTGTGGCGAGCTTTCCGTCAAGAATACGCACCTTGTAGTCTTCCAGATGCATTCCCTCTATTTCCGGGTAGGTGTTCCATAATGCCTTGCGGAGGGCATTGTTCAGCGCGTCCACGGGGCCGTGACCTTCCGCCACCGTGTGCTCGATTGATCCGCCGGGAAGCACCACCTTGACCGTCGCTTCCGAGAGGGTGGGCATTTCCACCCGGGGCTGGCTCACGCGCGCATGAAAGCCAAGCGTGTCGAAAAAACATCTGTGTTGATTTGTGGCGCGGCGCATAATCAATTCCAGCGACGCGTCGGCGCCTTCGAATTCATATCCCTCGGCTTCGAGTTCCTTGACGCGGTCAAGTATGGCGCTTGTATCGGCGCCGTCCTTGGAGAGGACAATGCCGAGTTCCGCGGCTTTTTGAATCAGACTGGAACGCCCGGCCATCTCGCTGACGGCGACGTGGGTGGTGTTGCCCACAAGACCGGGGTCTATGTGTTCATAGGTGGTTTTGCGTTTCCGCACTGCGTCCGCGTGCATGCCGCCTTTGTGGGTGAACGCGTCCCGTCCCACATAGGGCGCGTAATCGCGGGAGGTCATGTTGGCGAGTTCGGCGATAAGATGCGATTTCCGCGTAAGCCGCGCCAATTGCTCGTGCGTCAAGATGTCAAAACCCATTTTGAATTGAAGGTTGGGGATGACAGAACACAAGTCCACATTGCCGCATCGTTCCCCATACCCGTTCATGGTGCCCTGAACATGCGTCGCGCCCGCGCGCACGGCGCTCAATACATTAGCCACCGCGCATCCCGTGTCATTGTGGGTGTGAATGCCGATGACCTTGTCCGGCGCGTGTCGTTTTGCTATTGCGGTGATTTCCTCGACCTCGTGGGGCAGTCTGCCGCCGTTGGTTTCGCATAAGACGAGGGCTTCCGCGCCCGCTTCCGCCGCGCATGTCAACACTGCGAGCGGGTAGGCAGCGTCTTCGTAATATCCGTCGAAAAAGTGTTCCACGTCCAAAAACACCCGCTTCCCCTTCGACTTCAGGTATTCAATGGATTCGCGGATCAGCGTGAGGTTCTCGTCCAGTGTTATGCCGAGAACGTCGCGAACATGAGACGCGGCGCTTTTGGCGAAAATGGTGACGACTGAAGTGCCCGCTTCAACGAGAGATTTCATGTTCGGGTCGTCTTCACAAGCGCGTTTCCTGTGTCGTGTGCTTCCAAAGGCCGCTATAACGCTGTTCTTCAGTTCCACGTCTTTGAGACGCTGAAACAAATCCGCCGCTTTTGGATTTGAGCCGGGCTGGCCGCCTTCAATGTAGGAAATGCCGAGGGTGTCAAGCGCGAGTACGACCTGCACCTGGTCTTCGGCGGAGAACTTAACACCCGGTCCCTGCGCGCCGTCTCTTAATGTTGTATCGTATATTTCAATTTTGGTTTTCATCTGCCGTATCCTGTGGGGGAAAAGCCGAAACACGCTCCCCGCAATGCGCTTTCCGGTAGGTTTGCGTCTATTGTAACAGCTTTCGCCGACAACAACAACGATTCCGGATTATATGCGAAAATCGAGCGGATCGTCGCGCAGAAAATGATGCACAAGTTCAAAGCCGTTTTCAATCAACACGCCGTTTTTGCCGGCTTCCCGTTCGCCATAGGCCATGGCATTGTCCTGTGCCACGCCGCGTCCGCAAATGGCAAAGGGTACGGGGCCGCCCGCGTGGGTTTTGGTGCTGATAAGCGTGAAATGGTCCGGCGCAACCAGCAGTCGGGTGTCGGGATGTTGTTCAAGGTAGGCAAGAAAAGGGGCTACGA
>DSBB01000363.1 GCA_011046175.1 Candidatus Hydrogenedentota bacterium
ATGCTGCAATAAACCAGTTTGCTGGTGACTTCGTCTTGGCTCATTGCCCGCACATTAAATGGTTGCACCCCTTTGTCGAGCATGCGTTTTTCAATGGCTTCGTCTTCGCTTGCGTCGTCAGGATCGGAAAAATCCTGACCCGTGGCAATAACATTGGCCGCCTCAAGATATACCGTGGCATAATTCAATCGCCCGCCTGAAGCGAGGCGCAACTCCTCGAGTTTGTCGCGTATGTCTCGTTCGATATTGCGCATTGCCGTGGGCATTTTATCTCGTGGCGTAATGTAGAGTCGCACTTCGATATCGCTGTCCGCTTCGCCTAAAACCGCTTTGCTTGAAGGCGAAATCGTATGAATTTTATCTTCGGTGACATCAAAGCGCTGGATGCTTGTTCCCGCCATCAAATAGTTGAACAGCATGCCGATGACAACGCAGATGGCCGCAATGGTCAAAAACATGAGGCGGGCGCCCGGGCGATTGCGACCATCTATGAAAATGACGTTCAGCGTAAGGAAGAGTCCCGCCCAAACAACAAAAAACAGGACATCGGCGAGGTCAATGACCCCCCGAACGAAGGGTTGATAATGGGCGAAAACGCCAAATATATCAGAAAGCAGCGAGCCGAGTCCGGCTACGCGCCCGTCTATATATGAGGCGATGAAATCGGTTCCAAGCAGGAAAAAGAGGAAGCAGGTGAGCAATGTAACAACAAAAGCGACTATTTGATCTTTGAAAAAGCCCGAGAACAGGATGCCCAGGGCCAAGAAACACGCCCCCATAAGCAGCGTGCCAAAATAACCGCTGGTAATCACGCCTTTATCCGGGTTCCCCAGCGAAAACAGCATCATAGGCACAGTAAAGGTTGCCGCCAGCGCGAGTATGTAAAAGACCGTCGCCGCCAGGAATTTGCCGATGGTCAACTCCCAGGCGCGCATGGGAAAGGTCAGCAGCATTTCCCATGTGTTTTCCTTGCGTTCCTCCGCCCAGATGCGCATGGTTACGGCGGGAATGAAAATGCACAGCAACAGCGGTAAATTTTCAAAGTAGGGACGCATATCCGCGATGGGGAATACGAAGAAGGAAGTGACATATAAGCCGACGCTCATGGTCACGAACACCATGATAAATATATAGCCGATGGGCGATGTGAAATAAGCGCCCAAGTCCCGGCGAAGTATGGCGATAACGTTGCGCATATCCAAAACTCTCCTATTGATTGATTGCCTTTTCCGCCGCTTTTTCCGTAAGCGTCAGGAACGTTTCCTCCAGAGAAAGCGGTTTGTCCGCAAGTTCCCGAATTTTCCAGTTCTTTTGTCGCACAAGATCGTTCAGTTCGCGCCACGGATTGCGGCCAATGGGACTGTGCAGCGTAAATGAAACGCAGCCATTGGTTGCGCCGGCGAAAACCACTTGCTTAACGCCTTCCACGCCGCTGAGCAGTCGCTCCACTTCCTCCCGTTGACCTTCCACAGTGACGACGATGCGTTCGGAAGTTTTCGCGCGGTTGCGCAATTCCTCAATCGTGCCGTCGCCGACAATGCGTCCGCGATTGATAATCACAATCCGGTCCGCCGTCGCCTGCACTTCCTGGAGAATATGGGTGGAAAGGATGACTGTTTTATCTTCCGCCAGTTCGCGTATAAGGTTGCGGATTTCAAGTATCTGATGCGGGTCAAGCCCGGACGTGGGTTCGTCAAGAATGATTACTTCCGGATTATGCACCAGCGCCTGCGCCAGCGCCGTGCGTTGCTTATAGCCCTTGGACAGTTCGCGGATGACCTTGCGGTACATGGGCCGCAATCCACAGGTGTCCACCACGGCATTGATCCTGTTCTTTAGCGTCACGCCCCGAAGCCCGCGCGCCCTTGCCACAAAATCCAGATAAGCGCGGACTTCCATGTCCATGTACAACGGCAAAATCTCCGGAAGATACCCTATCACCCGCCGCACTTCGAGGGGCTTTGCCAACACATCCAGCCCGTTCACTTCCGCCGTGCCGCTGGTTGGATACAGGTATGTGGTCAGAATTTTCATGGCCGTTGATTTGCCGGCGCCGTTCGGACCGAGCAATCCGACAATTTCGCCCCGTTTCACTTCAAATGACACCTCATTCAGCGCCTTGACAGGGCCGTAATGCATCGTCAGTTTGTTTGCCTTGATCATAAACAATTGTCTCCAGTTCACGGGAAGAGCCGGCATGAACGCCGACCAGTACACCCCAGACAGATACTGCACACACAGATATAAAGGTTAAGCAAAGATTATGCCATAATTATTCTGATATTCCAACTTTGCCGGCAATTCGGTATAGTAAAGAAAAATAATAAGATAGAGTGAAAACCCACAAGGATTCCCGCGGTTCCGCCTCGCCTGATTTAAGGTAGAAAACCAGATTTGAGGTGATATCCTGCCTTATTGCGGTTCCTCTGCGCTGTTGCCGGACGGATAAGGGTCCGGCAACCCCTCATGACCTTCAGGATGCGCCGCTTGATGTTCAGCCGGTTCTACATGGGTTGTAATATGAATGTCTCGCTCGGGAAACAACCGTCGAACCGCTTCCTCCACCTTGGTGATTTGCTCATGCGCGACGCCGGTTGGCATGTCAGTCGGCATAAGGATATGCATCTCTATCCAAATGACATTTTCGGTCTGACGATGACGCAGCTGATGATAGCCGCTAATTTTTTGATCGTCCACCATTGTTTGCAGGCAATCCAGTAATTGCTCCGTATTCGCC
>DSBB01000522.1 GCA_011046175.1 Candidatus Hydrogenedentota bacterium
ATAAAACGCTGTCCACGTTCGACGGAAGCGCGCAAGCGCCGCACATATTCTTTTATGGTTGCCTTCATTGACGCCTTTCCCGGTTTGCTCCCCTTGCAGTCGTAGATTCGCCGAGATTGTCCTTTTAGTAAAAATTTCAACCTGTTCCTGATTAAAATCCGCATACATTAAACACAAACCCACTGCTCAAATACAAACGACGCATTGTTTCCGCCCGCGAAATACGGATTTTCAAAAACAGACGTTTGCTTTAATTCATTCCACTATGTTATTCTTTCCTGCCGGGTATGTATGCCTTATATAACGGTGTTGCGCCGTTATCTCCATCCGTGCATATCACATGGTTATTCCAACAACGATTACCGCAATAATTTTGATGAAGAAAGGTATGTTATGGCTTTACGAAAGCCCTTTGTGGCGGGCAACTGGAAAATGAACAATCTCGTGGGCGAGTCGCTGGCGCTGGTGGAAGCGTTGAAACCGCTTGTCGCCGGAGTTGCTGCGGTGGATATGGCGGTTTGCCCCGCTTACACATCCCTTCACGCCGTCGGCAAGGCGCTGGCAGGCACTAATATCCAATTGGGCGCGCAGAATGCCTACGTCAAGGAAAGCGGCGCGTATACAGGAGAAATATCGCCGAAGATGCTGCTGGATGTAGGCTGCGCGTGGACAATAATCGGTCACAGCGAACGCCGCCATATTTTGGGCGAGGCGGACGCGTTCCTGAATGAAAAACTGCGCTTTTCACTGGCTTGCGGACTTAAGGTTATGTTTTGCATCGGTGAATTGCTTGAAGAACGCAAGGACGGAAAAATGGAGTCCGTACTGGAACGCCAGGTCGTCAAGGGGCTTGAAGGAATGACAGCCGCCGATCTTGACAATGTTGTCATCGCTTATGAGCCGGTGTGGGCCATCGGCACCGGCGAAACGGCTACGCCGGACCAAGCGGAGGAAGTGCATGTGTTTGTTCGCAACCTGATTGATAAATCTTTCGGCGCCGACGCGGCGTCAAAAATGCGCATACAATACGGCGGCAGCGTCAAGCCGGAAAACGCATCCGACCTCATCTCCCGCGAAAACGTGGACGGTTTTCTCGTGGGCGGCGCGGCATTGAAAGCAGACAGTTTTGCGGCAATAATAAACGCTTGCGCCTGATATATGGGGCATTCCCGGCGCATTTTGCTGACATATAGACATATAGGGTATCTTGTCGCAATAGAAAGACTCGCGGCAACGAACAACAAGGAACATAAACAGGATGTTGAAACTGATTTTCAGCCTGTCCACCCTGTGGTGGATGATACTATTCCTTTACATCCCCGCGTGCTTCGGACTCATTATCATTGTGCTGCTGCAACGGGGCAAGGGACAGGGACTGGCCGGCGCCTTCGGCATGGGCGGCGGCATGGACACGATCTTTGGCCCCCGTTCCTCCAAAAGTCTGCCCCAAAAAATCACGTATGCCTCAGCGGCCATTTTCATGAGCCTGGCGCTGATTATGTCCATTCTTTCGGGAAAGGTGGGTCGGCCCGCCGCGCCTGAACTCGCTTCCGAAACGCCGAAGCCGACATTCGAGGCGTTGTTTGATTCGGAGGATATTACCAACCCGCCCTATTCGCCTGCTGAAGCCGTCAATACCGAAGCCGCGACTTCGGAAGAGTCGGAAGATGTTGAAACGGAAGAAGAAGACGCTTCCGCAGAATCTCCCGCGCCATCCCCGCCACCGCTGGACGATGTACTTGGAGTAGCGCCGGAGGATTCGGATTCGGAGGTTGAACAGGACGCTGAAAGCGCGACAGACGCGGCAGAAGCGGCTGCAACGGTACTTTCTGAAGAGACGGCGGCAACCGGTGACAACGTAGCTGCTGAAACCGAAAACACGGAAGAAGATATAATAACAGAGGATGCGCCCGAGGAAGATGTTGCGGAAACGCCTGTGACGGATGCGCCGGCTGAGTAATCGCACATGTTGATTTTACCGCCCAAGGCGCAACGCGCTTTGGGCTTTACTTTTATGCGGACATAGCGTTGCAATAATTGGAACGGGCTTTATGGATAAGATTGTGATACGCGGCGGCAACCCCCTGAAGGGCGTCATCCATGTACGCGGCGCCAAAAACGCCGCGCTACCGCTGATGGCGGCGGCCATTCTGGCCGACAAGCCGTGCGTCCTGCATAACGTTCCCTGTCTGCACGACGTATTCAGCATGGACAAATTATTGTCCTTCATGGGCGCGCGCATTGACTTCACCGGGCGGTATATGACCTTGGATGCATCCGGTATTACCAACCCGGAAGCGCCCTATGAACTGGTGCGAAAGATGCGCGCTTCGTTTTTCGTGCTTGGCCCGTTGATTGCCCGGTTTGGACGCGCGAGGGTTTCATTACCCGGCGGTTGCGCCATCGGCACGCGTCCCGTTGACATTCATCTCAAGGGGCTCGAAGCGCTGGGGTGCAAAATTAACCTCGATGAAGGGTATGTGGTTGCCGAAGGAAATCTGGCAGGCGCGTCTTTCTCGCTGGATTTTCCAAGTGTCGGCGCCACGGAAACCCTGATGATGGCGGCCTGCCGGGCCAAAGGCCTGACGCGACTTACCAATGTGGCGCGTGAACCTGAGATTGAAAGCCTTGCGGCATTTCTGAACGCAATGGGCGCCCAAATCTCCGGCGCCGGATCGGACATGATTACCGTGGTCGGGGTGGACTCGCTGGATGGCGCTGAATATGAGGTAATCGC
>DSBB01000214.1 GCA_011046175.1 Candidatus Hydrogenedentota bacterium
GATATATCTTTCTGACGGTTGGATTGTTGGCAATGTCGCGGGGCGCCCCGTCGGCAAGCACCACCCCTTCGTTGATGATGTACGCGCGGTCGGTGATTTCAAGCGTGTCGCGCACGTTATGATCGGTAATCAACACGCCGATGCCCTTGTCGCGCAGGTCTCCTACAATGCTTTGCAAATCCGCCACGGCGATGGGATCAATTCCGGCGAAGGGCTCGTCCAGCAGAAAAATGCGCGGCTCGATGGAAAGTGCGCGCGCTATTTCAGTGCGGCGCCGTTCTCCGCCCGAAAGGGTGTACGCGGGACTGTCCGCGAGATGGGCAATGGCCAAATCCTCAAGCAACGCATCAATACGCCGGTTGCGTTCCTGTCGGCTGAGCGGCTGGTACTCCAGAATCGCCTGAAGATTCTGGCGAACGGTCAACTGCTGGAACACTGACGGTTCCTGAGGCAGGTACGCCATGCCCGCGCGCGCGCGTTTATACATCGGGCTCCGCGTTACATCCTGCCCTTGGAAAATGATCCGGCCTTTGTCGGGCTTGAGCAGGCCTACAATCATGCCAAACGTGGTGGTTTTGCCCGCGCCGTTCGGGCCAAGCAGACCGACAACCTCGCCCGCCGCGAGCGAAATGCAGACGTCACGCACCACCACGCGCTTCTTAAACGCCTTGACAAGGCCGTCGGTATATAACAGTGCGTTTTCTGATTCCGCCACGAAACGTCTCCTCTATGGTTTTGTGAACGCGAACGGATAGGCTGCTTCAAGCAAAAGCCTGTTCAAACGCGCCTGGCCGGCGGCGTCAAGTTTTTCCGACGCCAACAATTCCAGCGCCTCCGAGGGCAATTCCACACCGGACCATGCCGCTTCGTCGTACAAACCCCGCTGGGGAAGAACACTGTTGATCAAACGCAGCATGTCTTCTTTGCGCTCCAGCAGCAGTTCCGTATCCAACACCGTAAGCAACTGCCTGTTCTGTTCCGACATTTGCGCCAGTATCTGCTTGCCCGGCGACGGCGCGGCCGATTGCGCCTGCGCCTTAAGCGTATCAATCAACATCCGCCAATTGCCGATATCCTTTTCACTGATGCCGGGCGCCGTGGCGCGCGTTGCGCCTTCTGGCGTCTGAAGCGGCACTTGATCGGCGCGCACCTGCGTTACCTCGAAGGTGTTGGTCTTAAGATTCAACACCATTTTCTCGCCGCGCAATCCTTTAAGCCGCTCACTGTTCACTTCCGGATTCCCTGAAAAAACCAAAGCGCCTGAATCAAAATCCCATTCCGCCCTCTCCGCGGAAACGGAAGCGTCAGGGTGATTAACACGGACGTTACTCTCCATTAGAATCGTTGTGGGGGTGGTGCGGCCTTCCGCCCAGGTAAATTTCATGGAGTTGGCCTGAATGGGCAACGGCGCAAGACTGGGGTCGTCGGAAAGCAGCCGTATTTTTACGCCGCCCGTCATTTCCTCGATCGCGCCCGTGGCAAAGTTTCCCTTCAGTCTGCCCGCTTCGATCTCCATCGTATTGTAGCCGCCAAGGCTGTCATCCATTTGCGCAAAAGCGCTCGACGCGATGAATGTCAGGACAACAAACAAATATTTCTGTCTCATATCAGTTTACCTCCAAAGCGCACCACGCCTGATACCTCCGTGAGTTCAAATTCCCGCGTATCCGGATATAAGCGTAAACTGGCGGCATTCAATTGCAAATCAGGATCGTCAATGATTACAGGGCTGTCAGACCGCGCCGCGCCGAGAGTACCGTCATCCGGCCGCGTCCATTCAATGTCACTCAACAACATGCGCAACGTCCCGGCGGTCATGCGCACGTTGCCTTCCAAGGCCGCGCGCGCATCCTGCTCGAAACCGCCGCGTTGCGCCTCGATAATGACTTCCTCCGTGTCTTCCTTGCCGTAAATAACGGCGCGCGCATTCTCAAAATAATAGGTGTTGTCGTCGCCAATGGTCAAACTCTCGGCGCGCACCCACAACTCCGGTTTTCCCGACACGCCCTCACGGGGAGCGCTCTTGTGCATATACAAGTCTATACCCTGCATCGTCATGGCGTCATCCACGTCTTTTCTTTGCGCAACGATTGTTTCGGGTTCCTCCGGTGCCGGTTGCGGCGCAGGCCCGCCGCAACCTGCCAACGCAGCGAAAACCGACAGCATTATCGCAGTCATACCGGCTTTCATGGCGTGGTACCGGTGTTTCGTTCATAAATAACGCGCAGCCCCTTCAGCGTCAAAAGCCCATCCACCACGTCAATATGGCGGCTTACATTGGCGATAACTTTTGCCAAACCGCCCGTGGCGACAACCGTCGGCTTTGCTTTCATTTCCTTGGCAATCCGGGTTATCAATCCGTCCACCATGTCGGCGTAACCGTAGGTAAGACCGGCCTGAATATTGGTGACTGTGTCGCGCCCTATCACGTTCTTGGGCGCGAGAATATCCACACGCGGCAGTTTTGCGCAACGTTCAAAAAGCGCGTCAGCCGCGAGCTGTACGCCGGGAGCAATAACCCCCCCCTGCCATTCGGCGCGCTCCGTAACAACATCAAACGTCGTGGCGGTGCCAAAGTCAATAACAATCAACGGCCCCGTGTACTCGGACAACGCGCCCGCCGCATTGGCTATGCGGTCAGCGCCCACTTCTTTTGGATTGTCGCATTGCAATATGATGCCGGTTCTTACGCCCGGTTCAACCATGAGCGGCTCCACAC
>DSBB01000351.1 GCA_011046175.1 Candidatus Hydrogenedentota bacterium
GCGATGAGGTGTGGGTGGCTGCGGGGGTGTACACGTCGGCGGCAAATCCTGTGGTGGCGATGAAAGCGGGGGTTGCCATCTACGGCGGCTTTGCGGGCGTTGAAACGGAACGGACACAACGCAACTGGACGTCGAACGTAACCACGATTGACGGCGAGAACGCGCGGCGTTGCGTTACGGGCGCGAATGGCGCTGTCCTTGACGGCTTCACCGTTACGCGGGGCCGCGCATTGTTTGTGAGTTCCATATTTGATTGTCGGGGCGGTGGCATGTTTAATGACAACGCATCGCCGACAGTGGCCAATTGTATATTCCAGAACAACGCGGCGGTTGATTGGGATCCGGGCGGCGGCGCCATATTCAATCAATACGCGTCGCCGACCATTAGCAATTGCCAGTTCATCAACAACGCTGCGGCGGGTTACTCCGCCGGCTCCGGCGGAGCGATATTCAACTATTCCTGCGGTTCAATCGCCATCACTTCCTGCGCGTTTTCCGGCAATACGGCGCTTAGCAGCGGCGGCGCCATCACCAACAACGAATCCACGGCGACCATCACAAACTGCCTCTTTTCCGGCAATTCATCAGACGATTACGGCGGCGGCGCCATCAGCAATACCCTTTCCTCTGTAACGTCAGTGAACAGCGTTTTCTTCAACAACTCGAGTTTCTTCGGCGGCGGCGTCCGGAACATAGGCGCCTCTCTTACCGCCGTTAATTGCTCATTTTCCGGCAACACGGCGGTCAACGACGGCGGCGGCATATACAACGCTTACGAATCGAGCGCTGTGCTGACCAACTGCATTCTCTGGGGCAATGCCGCGGCGTCCGGGCCGGAGTTTTTCGATTCGTCAAGCACCACAACGGCGACGTACAGTTGCATCGGCGGCGGTTACGCGGGGGAGGGTAATATCGCGGTGGATCCGCTGTTCATGAACGCGGGCGCAGGCGATCTGGGATTGCAGCCGAGTTCGCCGTGCAGAGACGCGGGCACGGCGGACGGCGCGCCCGATTATGACATTCTCGGCACGCCGCGCCCGCAGGGCGGCGGGCATGACATGGGCGCGTATGAATACACCACTTCAGCATTGGAGGTGTATGCGCTCAGTTCTGTTTCCGCGCAAGTGGAGATCGGCGGCATGGCGACATTTGCCGTCGGCGTTACCGGCTCTACGGGCGTATTGTCGTATCAATGGTATCGCCAGAACAGCGACAAGGATTTGAGTCTGATTCCCGACGCCGTTGAATCGAGTTACACGGTGTATAATGTTTCCGAGGCGGATCTGGGCTATTACCAATGCGAAGTGTATGACGACGGCAGAGGCGAAACCGTTTGGTCGCCGCTGTTTCGGATCGTGTTGAGCGGTTCCATGCCGGCGGCCGGCATGAGCGGATTACTTGTGATTGCGACCGCATTGGCTTTGATGGGGACACTGGCAACCATCAAGCAGCGGCAATGATGGCGGACGCGTTCATTTTCGGCGGTTCCGGGACGCATCATTTGATATGGATGGGCGCGCCGGTTCCCGCGCTTTCGTAACAGGCGGTGAGGACGGTTTGGCTGCGCAAGCCGTCCTTTCCGGATACTGGCGGGGCCGTATTATCGAGAACAGCCCGCGAGAACGCCTCCACTTCCGCGCAGTACATGTTCACCGGCATGGGGGCAATTATCATGCCGCCGTCCGCCGCGCGTTCCTGCTGCGCGGCATAGCCTGAATCGCTTTCTTCGAGACGCGCCGTCATGACGCCCTGTTCTCCCTGCCCGATCGTGCCCTCGGCCAGGATGCTCCCCTTGGAACCATAAAGTTCAAGTCGGTTCAACGAACTGGCGTCCGGAACATTGAACAGGCAATCCACCACGCCTTTCGCGCCGGACGCAAAATCCAGCAACACGACGGCGGTGTCTTCACTCGCGTAGGATTGCACCAGATTGCCGAGGGAACAGTAGACGCTTTCGATTTCGCCAAAGAACATCTCAAGCAGGTCAATACAATGGCCGCCCAAATCCATGAGGCTGCCGCCGCCGCCCAAGCGCGGCGATTGTCGCCATGCATCGGGAATGGGCGGATACCAACAGGAGAGCTGGGCGCGCGCAAACACAGGCGTTCCAATTTCGCCGCTGCGAACCAGTTGCAGCGCCGCCTGATGCTGCGCATGATAACGCATCATAAAGCCTGTGCCGAGTTTGACGCCGGCAGCGTCGCAGGCGGCGATAATACGCTTGCATTCATCTATGTTCATGCCCAGCGGTTTTTCACAAAGGACATGTTTTTGGGCCGCCGCGGCCCGAAGCGCCTGCTCGCAATGCAAATGGGTTGGGGTCGCGATATAAACGACGTCAAGCGCCATCGCCAGCAATTCCTCTTCCGTCGCGCAGGCAGTCGCGCCGAATTGTTCCGCAATCTCGCGGTTTGCGCCGCTGTTGATGTCGTATACCGCCGCCAATGCCGCGTTGGGCGCGCCGACAATGCCTTCCGGTATTGTGCGGCGTCTGGCTATCCCCGCTGCGCCGATAACGCCCCATCGTGTTTTCATGTCACTTCCTTTCATCCGGTTTCGTTTCAAGAAAAATTATATACGAAAGCCCGGGCGGCAAAACACCTTGGAACAAATCGCGCGCAAAGTCTGGATATTAACCCGAACATTTCACCGGGTTAAAGCCCCAATTCGATTTTTCGGCGCTCCAATTCGAGCATTCGGTCCCGATA
>DSBB01000402.1 GCA_011046175.1 Candidatus Hydrogenedentota bacterium
GGGTGGACTCGCTGGATGGCGCTGAATATGAGGTAATCAGCGACCGCATTGAAGCGGGAACATTTCTCATTGCGGGCGCAGCCACCCGGGGCGATGTAACCGTTCTGGGCGCCAACGCCGCTCATCTGCCCGCGTTTCTCGACAAATTGCGCGAAGCGAACGCTGAAATTGAGGCTGGTGAAGGCAGGATTCGGATAGCCGCGCCAAACGGTTTGCGCGCTGTGGATTTTTCGACGCGCCCCTATCCGGGATTTCCGACGGATTTGCAGGCGCAAATGATGGCCATGCTCGCCTGCGCCGACGGCACAAGCGTCATCAAGGAGACGGTATTTGAAAACCGATTCATGCAGGTGGCCGAACTGCATCGCATGGGCGCCGACATAGATCTGGACGGCAACGCAGCCATTGTGCGCGGGGTGCCGCAGCTCATGGGCGCGCCGGTTATGGCAAGCGATTTGCGCGCGAGCGCCGCGCTGGTGATTGCGGGACTCATGGCGGAACGTGGAGAAACCGCGATTCAACGGGTGTATCATATTGATCGCGGTTACGAACGCATCGAGGAGCGCCTTTCGGCTCTGGGCGCCGATATTGAAAGAGTGCGGAACTAACCCCGTCTCTATGTTTGAGGACGCGATATAACTGAGGCAAGGTAGAATGGACATCTATGAAGGTATTTGAAATTCATAATTCTGACGATATCAACAAGGTTCGCGCTTTTCTCGAAAAATGCGCGTCTCGCATCGCGGCGGACGGCGAAGATGAATCTCGCGAAGCGGCCGTGCGCGCAATCATTCATGCGGTTCGCGATCAAGGCGACGCGGCGGTTAGTGAATATACAAAACGTTTTGACGGTGTTGATTTAAGCGCGTCCCAGTTTGAACTGACCCCAAAAGACATTGACGCCGCAATAAATCAAGTGCCCAAACATGTCATCGCCATGCTCGAGCGCGCGCAGGAGAATATTCGCGCGTTTCATGCGCGGAACCTTCGTGAATCATGGGAGGAAAGCGCCGCAGACGGCTCCATGTACGGACAACGTATAACGCCGATAGAAAGCGCGGGCGTTTATGTGCCCGGCGGCAAGGCTTTTTATCCTTCTTCCGTGTTGATGAACATTGTTCCCGCGCGCGTCGCCGGCGTAAAGGAAATTAGCATGGTGTCGCCACCCAGCTACAACGGCTCCGTCCATCCCGCGGTGGTTGCGGCGGCAAAACTGGCGGGGGCAACGCGCATATTTCGCGTCGGCGGAGCGCAGGCAATCGCAGCGCTTGCCTTTGGCACCGACACTATTCCCGCTGTTGTAAAAATAACCGGCCCGGGCAATGCGTATGTAACCAAGGCGAAGGCACTTGTGCGGGGCGCTGTGGATATTGACAGTGAAGCGGGTCCGTCCGAGGTTGCGGTCATTGCCGACGCCAAGGCAAACCCGCATCATGTCGCAGCGGAGCTGCTTGCGCAGGCCGAACATGATGAAGACGCCATGTGTCTGTTGTTTACACCCTCCAAGGAACTGGCAAAAGCGACCTTGAAAAGGGTTCGGGAACGGGCGGCCAAAATGGTTCGCGCCGAGATTATCACAAAATCATTGGAACGTTTTGGCGCCGTGATCATTGTTCCGGACATGGACGCCGCCATTGCGTTGGTGAATTTTGTCGCGCCCGAGCATCTCAGCGTTCAAACGGAATACGCCCAGCGCATAGCGGATAAAATCATTAACGCGGGCGCCATCATGCTGGGCGCCATGACGCCGGTCGCCGTGGGGGATTACTACGCCGGGCCAAACCATATTTTACCCACAATGCGGCGCGCCCGCTATAGTTCGCCGCTGTCTGCCGAGGATTTCCGAAAAGTAACCAATGTCATGTTTTATTCACGGGAGAGATTGCTGCGTGACGCCCATGACATTGAAGAGATGGCCTCATTGGAAGGGCTCGAAGCGCACGCGGAATCAGTAACAGTAAGAATAAAGGATGTGCGCTGATGAAATGGTACGGTCGTGCATTGCTCAAAGAGGTGGAAGGATACGCGCCGGGCGAACAGCCGAAGGGTTCGGATGTCATTAAACTCAACACCAATGAGAATCCCTATCCGCCCGCGCCGCCGGTTTTGGAAGCCATCAAAAAACTGGACGATTCCTCTCTGCGAAAATACCCGGACCCCATGGCCGAAGCGTTGCGCGACGCATGCGCGAAACGCTATGGCATGCCCGGGGCGGATTGGGTGGTGGTTGGGAATGGCATGGATGAGTTGCTCGCCATGGTTCTCCGTGCTTTTGTGGACCCCGGCGAGGACGTGTTGACTGTGTACCCCACTTACACGCTCTATGATGTGCTTTGCCGCATCCATGGCTGCAACCTTCGTTATGTCAATCTGAACGACGATTTTCTGCCGCCGGATTCTTTTTACTCGGAAGAGGCCAAATTATGTTTCTTGACGCGGCCCAATGCGCCGACAGGGGTGGCATGGCCCCGCGATAATGTCCAACGTTTTTGCGAAGGATTTGACGGCATTGTGGTAATAGACGAGGCCTATGCGGATTTTGGCGACGACAACTGCATGGATTTCCCGTCCCGCTTTGAGAATGTAATCGCCATGCGAAGCTTTTCCAAGTCGTTCAGTATGGCGGGCGTGCGCATCGGCACGGCCGCGGCGCAACCGGCGCTAATCAATGAGTTCTTGAAAATCAAGGACTCATATAATA
>DSBB01000044.1 GCA_011046175.1 Candidatus Hydrogenedentota bacterium
CCGGCCCCTCGAGCGATGAACACGCCGGCGGCTGGAAACAAGAGGACTTCCGACCGGAACATCGCTATCTCAATGTGAAAGGCGGATTCCTCCACGTTACCGTAACCCGCGAAAATGACGCGCCCCGAATGATTCTGCGCCATCACGGCGTTACCGGCGAGGTATACAATGAAGTAACGCTGCCGGCGGAATAAGCCCGAGGCGTCAAGGGAAAGCGCGTCAACGGGACTGACTTTGCGCGCGCCCCCCACCCGACAGCCGCCACAGCCATGAGTAAAGAAAAGCAATTGGCGGCCACACTGCAAGCAGCATGGCCGCCATAAACCCGCGTTTTCAACAATATGGTCCGACGCCTCTGTGACGTTTCAATGGGCGCTTATACACCACGCAACAACGGCGCAATTGCCGTTTCAACGCCGCCGTTTTCTGAATGCCGCCGCGCCTGTGATTGCCGTTGCGAGCGCGGCAACGACAAGGCTGACCGCGCCCGCGGCGGGCAACTCGGAATCCTTGTGCACGGTAACGGATGCGGTCTTCTGCACGGCGGCCTTGTCGTCAACCACTTCAAGCATATATCGTCCCGCCATAGCGACGGTAAACGGCGCAAAACGCAGCGCTCCGGTTTCTGCGCCAAGAAACGCGCCGTTGCCAAAAGGACCGTCCACAATCGGCACGAAGTGGCGGCCATCATGCCGGTACCATTGAAAAACGTTCACTTCCGACTCATTTTCGATGCGACTGTCCCATTCATAGAACATGCCTTCGGAGAGGATGATGTCCTGCAATGAATCCAGAAGGATGGCATTGCCTGAGACATAAACCGTGCGCGCGGCTTCCACGGCGGCATTTCCCGCTGCGTCCGATACATTGTAGGTTATGGTGTATTCCCCGGGAATATGGACATCCACCGGATTGTCGGTGAGAATGCGCTCCGACAAGTCCCCGTCACAGGCGTCAAACGCGGTAACCGGACCGTCGGTGTACGCTTCGCCCAAAGGAATTGTTGCCGGGTTGCCCCCGAACACGGTAATAATAGGCGGCACGGTGTCAATGACCTGTATGGTTCGCGTTGCTTCCCGAGCGGCGTTTCCCGCGGAATCAAATACGTTGTATGTAACAACATAATCGCCGACAAGATCAGGCAACACCAAATCGCCGCCAACGATAATATAATCCGTAAGATCGCCTTCACACGCATCCCAGGCCGTAAGCGCCGGATATTCAAAAATATCGCCGCACTCATGCTCCACTATCTTGTGATTGCCGCCGGACAGCCCCCACTCAAGGGGCGCATCAGCAACGTTGAGAGCGTTTTCAGATGCGGCGAAGGCCGTATCGTCTGCCTCCGCCGCAGTTGACATCATCAACCCTACAACGGCCGCCGCTAATCCAATCTTGCACCATTTCATCATGTCATTTGTCCTCATAATTGCGTTGCCGACCATAAACGTCTGTATAAGCGACAATAAATGGCATACAACCTACCATTAAACATTAGCATAGATATGGCCGTTTGTCAAGGTTTGCTCGCGGCGAAGTTGCCGGCGACATGCGACGCGTTGCTTTCAAAGCCCCGGAAATGACGCCTTGGGGCGTATGCGAGCAAAGAAAAACACGGCCTCGCTCTTTGACAGGATAGGGAGGAGCACAGGTGAACGGTATCCTGACGCGGGCGTTGTTCCCAACCTGAATGAATATTCTCTTCGCACGTTGTTCACGCTTCAGCGTGCGCAGCAGCATACAAACCCCGGGGCATATGCGTGGCCCCGCGCACTGAAGCGCGAACAACATGCCCAACTTCTTGTTTTCGTTCACAGGAGATGACCGATGAGTTACGAATGCTCCCGATACCACGCAACAAAGCGGGCAATGCCTTCGTCCATGTTAACCTGAGGATTATAGTCAAGCAGACTGCGGGCATGGTCTATGTTTGCAAAGGTGATTTCCACATCACCGGGCTGGAGCGGTTTTCGCTCGACAGTCGCTTTGCAACCCGTATGCTTCTCAATCAATGCGATAAGTTCCATAAGACTGGTGGTGCGGCTCTCTCCCAAATTGAATATTTCATAGCGAAACGGTCTGTCCACGCACTGGAGCAATCCCTGGACGATGTCGTCTATGTAGGTGTAATCCCGGCGCGTGGCGCCGTCGCCAAACATCACAATGGGCTTGCCTTCGAGTATGCCGCCGGTGAATTTATGTATGGCCATGTCCGGGCGTTGACGCGGTCCATATACGGTGAAAAAACGCAGCATGGTCACATGCAAACCATAGAGATGGCTGTATACATGCGCCTGTAATTCGTTCATGCGCTTGGTGGCTGCGTATGGACTGATGGGACGCATAACCGGGTCGGTCTCGACAAAGGGAACATCCCGGCTGCCGCCGTAGACCGACGAGCTGGACGCAAACACCAGATGCGACGGCTTGTAATCGCGACAGGCGTCCAATATATGCTGCCCGCCAATCACGTTCACGCGGTGATACAGGTTTGGGTTCTCCACGGACGGCCGCACGCCCGCCCGCGCCGCCAGATGCACAACCACCTCCGGCTTGTGCGCATCAAATACCCCGCGCAGCGCAGCCGCGTCGCAGATATCCGCCTCCACAAGTTCAAACCGCTCTTCTCCCATCAGCGCGTTTATGTTTCCCCGTTTAATCGTGGGCGCATAATAATCATTGAAATTATCAAG
>DSBB01000556.1 GCA_011046175.1 Candidatus Hydrogenedentota bacterium
GTTTCCGACGCAGCGGAGAAGATTGAGGCGTCCGAGGGAAATTTCTGGGATTCCGGCAAGGTGGCGGGGGATGACAGCATCCTGATCCCCTATGCGGGCAAAACGCTGCAACCGCGAACCGATTACTGGTGGCGGGTGCGCGTGTGGGACGACGCGGACATGCCTTCACCGTGGAGCGCCACGGCCCATTTCAGCACGGGCCTGCCCGAAGAAGAGGGCTGGCAGGCGCACTGGATAGGGTGCGATGCGGCGGGCGCTGGAGACTTGACATCCGCCGGGGTCGCGCCGCTCACGGCGGCGCGTTGGATATGGCACGACGAGGGAAATCCCCGCGAAAAGGCGCCGCGCGCCAAACGGTTGTTCCGTCGCAACGTCACACTGCCGGACAACGCGGTCATTGTAAACGCGCTTTTGCTGATTGCGGCCGACGACACCGCAAAGGTCTGGATAAACGGGAAACCGGTGGGCGTGGGACAACCGGACATGAAAAACTGGAAACAGGCGAATTTGTATTTGGTGGACGCGCTGTTGCAGCCCGGCGAAAACAGTATTGCCATCGAAGCGGCAAATGACCGCGCTTCGGCGGGGCTAATCGCCACGTTGCGCATCACATTGCGGAACGGCGCTGTTATTGACTGCGTCACCGACGGCGACTGGAAGAGTTCCGCGCTTCTTCCCTCTGACGAATGGCGGCGGCCGGACTATGATGACCTCGCATGGCGGCCGGTTGCCGATGTGGCCGCTTTTGGCGATGCGCCCTGGACGGAGACCCGGTTCGAGGCGGCGCGGTTCAAACCCGTCGCCCATTTGCGGCGCGCGTTTATGGCAAAAAAGGAAATACGCCGCGCCACGTTGTATGCAACGGCGCTGGGCATCTACGAAATGCGCCTGAACGGAAAGCGCGTGGGTGATTTTCATTTCACGCCCGGGTGGACGGATTTCCGAAAACGCGTCTATTATCACGCCTACGATGTTCGCGCCATGCTGCGTCCCGGAGAAGAAAATGTGCTTGGCGGGCTGTTGGCGCACGGCTGGTATGCGGGGCACCTGAGTCTGCACGGACCGGAAATTTACGGCACGCGCCCGTACCTGATGGCGCAACTCGAAATCGAATACGCTGACGGAACCGCGGATGTGGTTGTCACGGACGAACACTGGCGTGTCGCCCACGGCGAGATTCGCGGCGCGGATATGCAGATGGGCGAAGTGCATGATCGGCGCATGGCGCTTTCCGGCTGGGACATGCCCGGTTATGACGATGCCGTGTGGTTGACCGCAACCATCACGCCGCCGGAGATCATCCCGGAACGTATTCAGCCGCATCCCGGCGCGCCTGTGAAGCAGTTCGAGACGTTCGCCGCGCGCAGCGTCAGCGAACCGCGTCCCGGCGTATACGTGTACGACGTGGGGCAAAACGTGGTCGGCTGGGCGCGCATCACCCTTGACGGGAAGCCCGGCCAGACCATACGCGCGCGCCACGCCGAAATGCTTCAAGACGACGGGATGCTGTACACTGACGCGTTGCGCCGCGCCACCGCTACGGACATCTATCATCTCGCCGAGGCCGGGAAAACCGTGCTGGAGCCGTCCTTCACCTTCCACGGATTCCGCTATGTCGAAATTCGCGGCGTGGATGCGCCCCCGCCGGTGGAATCCGTTGTTGCCGTCGTTTTGCGTTCCGACGTCCCCATCACCGCCGAGTTCGAATGTTCCGAGCCGCTGTTGAATCAACTCGTATCGAATATTCAATGGGGGCTTAAGGGCAACTATTTGGAAATACCCACGGATTGCCCGCAGCGGGATGAGCGGCTCGGCTGGACGGGGGACGCGCAATTCTTTATGCCAACCGCCCTGTATATGGCGGACGTGGGCGCGTTCTTCACGAAGTGGTTTGTAGACCTTGTCCAAGACGGACAAGGGGAGAACGGTTCCTTTCCCCATGTGGCGCCCGACATCGGATTGGGCGGCGGCGCGACCGCGTGGGGCGACGCGGCCATCATCTGCCCCTGGCTGTTCCACCTGTTTTATGGCGATAAGCAGGTTATTGAGCGTTATTTCGAGAACATGGCGCGCGGCATGGAATTTCTCGCCGGGAAAAGCGAAAACTACACCACCTCGAAGATTGGTTTTGGCGATTGGCTGAATCTGGGCGGCGGCGCGAAACCGGAAGTCATTTTCACCGCCTATTACGCGTATCTCGCGCGATTGATGGCGGACATGGCGGACGCCATCGGGCGGGAAGCGGAAGCGGCCCGTTACCGGGAGTTGCATGAAGATATCCGAGACGCTTTTGCCGAAATGTTCATTGATGAGCAAGGCCGCATTCTGGACAGCAGCCAGACCGGCTACGCCCTCGCGTTTGCCTTTGGCCTGATCCCTCAATCCCTGCGCGAGGCGGCGGCGGCGCGTTTTGCGGAGGAAATAGAACGATTCGACCATCATCTCGCCACGGGCTTCATCGGTACGCCGCGATTGCTGCCCGCCCTGACTCTTGCCGGGCGCGACGATCTCGCATGGCGCCTGCTGATGAACACAACCTATCCGTCATGGCTGTATCAGGTTACGCTGGGCGCGACAACCATGTGGGAACGGTGGAACGGCTGGACGCCGGAACAGGGATTCGGCGATCCGAACATGAATTCCTTCAATCATTACGCTTTCGGCGCGGTGGGCGAATGGATATTCA
>DSBB01000476.1 GCA_011046175.1 Candidatus Hydrogenedentota bacterium
CCTTCGGCCTTTAACGTAAGATTGACTGCGCATACGCGGGTTCGCAACGTTTCATGCATGGCGTTGACTCCTTCTATGAAGCATGAAGTATCAAGTTATGAGACGTATGGGACATATAGATCGCACACTATACACAGGCGCTTCATCGTCTTTTTACATTCATGGTTCGTCCGATTCCGCTTCGTATGATTCCACGAAAGCATGGAGTCGGTCAACTATCTGTTCCACCTCCATGCAGATCATCAGATCGCGGCGGAGATGGGCGATGTTGCGCGCGCCTTTCAGATAGCCGCCGTAGAATCGCCGGAATGAATAGACGCCCCTAAGCGCGCCGCGAAACGCGACATGGGCGCGCAGATGTTCGATGCACAGGTCAACACGCTCCCGCAGCGTGCGTTCCGGGAGCGCTTCACCCGTGGCAAAAAAATGCTTCATCTCCCTGAACACCCACGGATACTGTATGGCGGCGCGGCCAATCATCACGCCGTCCGCCCCGAGATCAAAGCACGCCTGCGCGTCCTGCGCCGTGGCGATGTCGCCATTGGCAATCAGCGGAATGGCGCTGACTTCGCGTATACGCGCCAGCCACGACCAGTCGGCACGACCCGAATACCCCTGCACCCGTGTGCGGCAGTGCATTGTAAGGGATTGCACCCCCATGTCTTCGAGCATCCGCGCCACGTCCAGCGCAACGATGCTGTCGTCATCCCAGCCGAGGCGCGTCTTCACCGTAACCGGCAGGCGCGTGCCCCGCTGTACCGCCGCCACTGCATCGCGGAACCGCGGCAGGTCTCGCAGCAATCCGGCGCCGTCGCCGCGATTGGCAATCTTCTTCACCCAGCATCCCGCGTTAAAATCCACAACATCCGCGCCCGTCGTTTCCGCCATGGCGGCAGCGCGCTCAAGCGACTCCGGCCTGCTGCCGTAAATCTGCACGCCTATGGGACGTTCCGCGTCGGTAACGCTCATCTTCTCGATTTCGCGTGTTACATTCCGGATTACCGCTTCGCAGTTGGCAAATTCCGTATAGAGTACGTCCGCGCCCAGCGACTTGCACAGCAGGCGAAAGGGCCTGTCTGACACATCCTCCATCGGCGCGAGACATAATGGTTTCTCAATTTCAAAGGTTCCGAAAAGCATTCTTTTATTCTACCAGAGCATTGTTGGGGAAAGCGTTCCGTTTTGACAAGGCAAGCGCTCCGAGCGGCCTCGAAATACCGCACGGAGCGCTGTGTGACTACTTCAAAAGGTTCATCCGCCGGCTATTGCCGCTATGGCGCCGCCGACGCATGACCGTGGTGTGTATGGCTTGGTACATGTTCTCATCCGCCGGCTATTGCCGCTATGGCGCCGCCGACGCCCGCAATGATCAGCACATACACCCACCACGGCAGTTTTCGTTTGAACACGGCCTCGATGGTCTTATCCGTATCCATCGTAACGGCAACAATGGTTTCTATGTCGCGTCGGCATCCGACACGACAACCGGTCTTCTCCGGTTCCTCCACATCCCCCCGCCAGCCCTTGAACCTGAAGCGACGCGCCGTTTCCACGGAAATCGCCACCGTCCTTCCCGGATCGTAAATTCCCACCCATGCGCCGACTTCAGCGCCTTCAACAAGTTCAATGGGCTCCGGCTGCATGGTTAGCTTTCCAGCGTCCGGCGGGGTAACAATCATGGTCAACCACACCACGGGCGTAAATATGGCTGTCACCGTCTTATCACTATCCATCACAAGGGTTGCAGCGCTGGAAGTGCCGCTGAGCGCGCCGTCCCAGCGCGCAAACCGGAATTTGAACCCGGGCGCCGCCGTTAAGGAAACTTCCGTGCCTTCAGCATAAGTCAATTGCGCGGGAAACACTTCTACCGCCCCTTCACCTTCGACGACAATATCCAGTTCATAGAATGTCGTGGGGCAATTATCCCGGACGGTAATGAGTCTTTCCACCGTCTGCTCGTTGCCCACGCTGTCCCTCGCAAAATAGGTGCGCACATAATTGCCGGGCGTGAAGACATCCGGGTCTCCTGAAACGCTCACTTCCACGTTGCCATCAGCGATGTCTGTTACTCTATAGCCCGGGTCCACGAACTTGACAGCGCAATCAACAACAATCCGCGCGCCGCCAACCAGTTCTATGATGGTTGGCGCAATTGTGTCCACAACACGCACCAGACGCACGTAATCCACCTTGAAATTGCCTTCTTCATCCAAAACGTCAAGGCGAAAATCGTCATCGAATACGTCTGGCACGTTATCGCCACCGAAGTCCGGATACGTTCTGCCGACGCCATCCTTGGCCTGATATATCAACAGATGGTCGCCCACCTTATAGGTAAATTCGTCGTAGGTATACGTCACGGGCAGAACCGTGCCGTCATCATTCGGTTCGCCTGTTTGCGCATTCAACGCCCATGCCCATGCGACAACCCCGGGCTCGTTTTCTTCAAGTTCCGACTTGGGCAAACCAAGTTCACCCGCGCACGCATCAGAAGCCGCGAAATCCGGAGGTTCAAGGCTCGCAAAGGGATGTCCCGCCTCGACAACCAGGAAGCCGTCCTCCTCGAATTCCACCGAATCATCCCACGTGCCCAGGAAAAGCGTCGGGGCCAATCTGTCAACCACACGCACGGTGCGCGTTATGGGATCGTCGCTGTTCCCGCTGCTGTCGGCGACGTTGTAAAC
>DSBB01000470.1 GCA_011046175.1 Candidatus Hydrogenedentota bacterium
AAAATTATCAGCAGCCCGACGGCAGCGTTGTTATTCCGGAAGCATTACGGCCTTATATGAACGGTATGGACAGAATTGGATTGTGAGCAGACCAAGCGTCTTTCATCTCCGGCAAATTACTGCTTGTCGTTACTCGCAAATATCGGCAACTAAAACGAAAGTAACAGTCCAGCAACCAGAATAAGGTGAAACCTTGGTTCGCCCAAAAATTGTCATTCCCGCGAAAGCGGGAATGACGGACAGGGATCGGTTTTTTGTGTATTACCTCGGGTGCGGGCAACGCCCGCGTTAGGACGGCATCATGAAAACACACAAGGATGACGATAATTTATACGAACGCGCCGCTGAAACGGTTAAAAACACCACAAACGCCATTGCCGTAACGGGCGCCGGCATTTCCGTGGAGAGCGGCATCCCCGATTTCCGGAGCGCAGGCGGTCTGTGGGCCCGGTATCCGCCTGACGAATACGCCACTATGGATGCTTTCTTTCGCGACCCTGACAAGGTCTGGGAGATGTGGTATGAACTGGCGGAAGAGTTAAAAGGGGTACAGCCGAACCCGGGGCATTATGCGCTGGCGGAGCTCGAGCGGCTTGGGCATATTAAGGCGGTCATCACCCAGAACATTGACGCATTACACCAGCACGCAGGCAGCAATACGGTCATCGAATACCACGGCAACGCCGATCAGATAGCCTGCACCGCCTGTTTCCGTCATCGCGCCATGGATTTAAGCCAACGCGCCCTTGGCGCGCCGCGTTGCGAGTGCGGCGGGGTAATGAAACCCGACGTGGTGCTCTTCGGGGAAGTCATCCCCGAATATGCCATGAAGACATCGGATATGCTCGCGCGCGGCTGTGATGTGCTTATTGTTGTCGGCACGTCGGCCCAGGTCTATCCGGCGGCCAGCCTGCCGTATCTCGCCAAAGAACATGGCGCAAAGATAATTGAATGCAACACACAGCCCACAAACTTCACCGGCGTCATTACCGACATATTTCTTGAGGGGCCCGCAGGCCAAACCCTTCCAAAACTTGTTGCCCTGGTGAAGGAAAAGAAAGAGTAGCCTTACGCGCCTGCCGGGCGTTTGAGCGCCACAAGACCCGCGGCGACAACAAGACTCTCGAAAACCCAAAACACGAGCAGGTTTCGCCACACTCCCGATACGAATCCATAGCTGTGCAAGCCCACGCCCAAGGCATTCACCCCCCACCATGCGAACACGATGATCATGCCGAGAACCACCGTGCAGATGGCGATCCTCCCGTGACGCAGATAACCGCCAAGGCGGGCATGCATCATCGCCAAGGCCCAAAGCACAATCAACAACGCGCCGTTCTCCTTCGGGTCCCAACCCCAGAACCTTCCCCAACTCTGCGCCGCCCACACGCCGCCTAAAATGGTTCCGATTAGCGTGAACAGCAGACAAAAACATACAACACCGTAGATGATGCGGCCAAAATCGGAATAAAAGGGGGCTGACCTGCTTATCCCCAGCAGACGCCCACTCAAATACACATGCGCCAGGGCGGACGCGAATAGTCCGGCGCCATAGCCAACAATAATGGTTGTCACATGGGTGGCGAGCCAAAAATTGGTGTCCAGCACCGCGATGACGGCGGGCATGGTATCCATGCCGCCCCTCGCCTCATAGCGGGCGGCCAAAAACATGCCCAGCGCCCCCAGCGCGGCGCCCACCGACATGGCAATACGCCGCCGGTTCATGAGTTCGATGATAAAACCAAGAGAACCTGCAATAAACGTTGTAAACAGAATGGTTTCATAACTGTTTGTCACAGGCGGCCTGCCGCGTATTACGCATCTCACCACGATGCCGGTCGCCAGCAACACCAGAGGGGGGAGCAACGACATGTTCAGCAAAGCAATAATGCGTTTGGATGAAGGCAACATCCACGCACATGCGGAAATGATAAATGCCGCCAAAAACAGCCATTGACTCAAGAAAAAGAAACGCGCGCGGTAGTAACTCACTTCGAGAGGGATTTTGTTGTATGCCCCCCGTATTTGGGCTATTGTGACAACCGCATTATGAAACTCGCGGGATGCATCAACAAATGCCGTCTTGTTGTGGACAGTGTCAACAAGGTTCTCCAGCAGTTTCAGCATGGCAAGCGACGAATTGTCTTGAGAAGGCGTGTCGAACGCGCGCTCCAGCGCGGCGGCGGGAGTCATCCATTCCCTATCCTCTTTTGAATGAGGCGGCAAAAGCGCCAGCAGGTCTCCTGAGGCGACGAGACTGTCCAACGCATTAAATAAATCATGCATATCGTGAGCGATGGCTTCGCGTTTATTTTCGTCGAACTGTTCCAATTTGCCTGTCAGCCGCAGCAGATAAGTCGGGATCACAGCGGCAATATCACTCGCCCGAACTGTTTCATTTTCGGCAAAGGCGCCCGCCAACAAAAGGTTTTCATGCACGTTGAAAGATGCGCGCGCAATATCAAGGAAGTGAATAATCTTTTCGAATGCCAGAACATTGCCCGCCAGCGCAATAATCTGTCGGCTTATGAAATCCCGCTGTTCTTCAGGTATATGTGACGCCTCGTTTGCCAACTGCATCAACCTGTCGCGCCCCGGATCGAGATCGTGATACGAATAGCGGTCTCGCTTTTTGCCGTGAGGCGTCAAACCCAACGCTACAATGGTGTCGTCGGTT
>DSBB01000076.1 GCA_011046175.1 Candidatus Hydrogenedentota bacterium
CGTTGGTCGGGTATGCCATGTCGCGCGTGAGCCAGTTGCTGATGTTCTTGCCAAAGCCGCTACCGACGCGCGAGTTGTCGCGCCGCTTATCCGTGTCGCTCAATTTTTTGAGGCGCGATTTTGCCCAATCGCCCATGGGCACGCGCACCGCATCCTGGTACATGTGAAACTTCTTGTGCTTGTTGAATTGCAGCAGCCGCTCCCATGCGTCGCGGAATCTGTTCGGCCACTTTCCGGGATAACAGTTCTTCTTGTGCCAGATAAACTCTTCCGTCCACAGCCAGCCCTGTTGGCGCATGGCAAGAATCAATTCGAGGACATAGGTGCTGCGTTCCCCGCCAACGACCTTCTCCTTGATGTTCAACACAAACGAACCCGAAGGCTTCATAACGCGCAGCAGGTGTTCCGTGATGGGCAGGAACCATTCCACATACTCGTCGGGATGGATGCCGCCGTAGGTATGTGCCCGCTGATCGGCATAGGGCGGCGAGGTGAAAATCAGGTCTACGGAATTGTCGCGTAATGTCTTCAACACGTCGCGGCAATCTCCGAGGTATAGTTTTGGTTGTTCGTATATCATAAAGACCGTCAGGAATCTCTTGCTTTGGTTGCTTCCGCCTGTAAGAGGCCTTTTGTCATGTAATTGTAGCGTATCCCATAGCGCAAAGGAAAAACAACCGCACATAAAAGAATCTGGGGCTATTATGAATCCGCCGATAACCGGTTGCCGTTGCAGTGAAATAGATGCGAACGAACATTATGATATAATGAAAAACGAATGTTAAGTTCTTAAATGAGGCTCCTGCTATGTCGCCACAAGTGCAATCAGAAATTAAAACAGCCGTTGACATACTTCTGCGCCACGGCGCTTCTGAAGTGTTTGTGTTTGGTTCCCACGCGCGCGACACCGCCTCTCCATTTTCCGACTTGGACCTGGCTATACGGGGAATGCCGCCTGAAAACTTCTACCGCGCCGTAGGTGAGGTATGCGCAGCATTGTCAGTTCCGGCAGATATCGTGGACCTTGATGAATCAAGCCCGGCGCTTGATTACCTTAAGGAGCATGGAGACTTTCTGCGTGTCGCATAATCTGGAACTTCTGATTGCTGCTGAACTTAAGCAGCTGGATTTGCTCATGGGTGCGCGACAACAGTTCATTAAGCGGAGCCTGGCAAAGAATCCGACAACCGAAGGCCTTGATGCGTTGGCGGCATTATTGCACTCTGCCTACACCGCCATGGAAAGAATCATGGTTCATATTGCCAAGAACGACGGACTATACGCGGAAATACGTGCGAAATCATTTATGTGGCATGCAACGCTATTGAACAGAATGGCGCAGCCCGGCAACAGATTATCTTCGATAATCAGCAAAGAACTGCATGGTTATCTTAATGAGTATTTGGGGTTTCGGCATGTATTTCGTCACGCATATTTGCATGAACTGAAATGGAGCAAGATGCAACCACTGGTACAGAACTTGGAACATGCGGTTCGTTTGTTTGGATATGAGATTAACACATATCTTCAAAGGGAGAATTGAGACCGCTTTCGTGAGATAAACAGAACGCTCTCAATATTCGCCAAGCAGGAGTTCGCCATGACGCAAGATACGCTTTACGATTCCGTACACATGGGACGTTCGTCCATTGATCTGTACAGCGATGATGTGGGCGCGCCTTTTGTGGATATAACAAAGTTTGCGGCCTATGTGGGCGGGTCGCCGTTGAACATCAGCGTGGGGGGGAGGCGGCTGAGGATGAACACGGTGGCGTTGACCGCGCTGGGCGCGGACCCGGTCGGCGATTTCATCCTGCATTTTCTGGAGAAGGAGGGCGTGGAGACGGGGTTCATTCCGCGCAAGCCGGGACACCGCACCAGCGCCGTGGTGCTGGGCATTGAGCCGCCGGACAAGTTTCCGCTGGTCTATTATCGCGACAACTGCGCCGACATCGAACTGACCATTGACGACGTATTGGCGGCGCCGGTCACCAAGTGCAGAGTGTTCCAGTTCGCCGGCACCAACCTCTCGAAGGAACCCAGCCGCAGCGCCACCTTCTTCGCTGCGGAACAGGCGCGGGCGGCGGGCGCAGAAGTGGTCTTCGACATTGACTTCCGCCCCGACCAATGGCACGATCCGCGCGCCTTCGGCGTCATGGCGCGGGCGATATTGCCGCTGGTGGATATTGTGCTGGCGACGGACGACGAAGTCAACGCCGCCATGTTGCAAGATACCTCACAAATCACGCTGACCCATTCGCAGGTGTCGGACACCAAGGTCGCGGGCGATGTGGATGCGGGTATTGCGCGGATGCTCGCCCTTGGCCCCAAAGCGCTCGTACAAAAGCGCGGCATACATGGCGCGCGCACCCATCTCAAGCACGACGACGGCAGCATTAAACAGATTGACTCGCCGGGCTATCCAGTCGAGGTGTACAACATTCTCGGCGCGGGCGACGCCTTCGCGGCGGGGTTCATCTGCGGTTATCTGCGCGACATGGGCTGGCGCAAGGCGGGACGGCTCGGCGCGGCATGCGGCGCGATTGTGGTCACCAAGCACGGCTGCGCCAATTTCATGCCTACATGGGACGAAGTGATGGCGTTCGTGGACGCGCGGGGCGGACTGTAAAGGCGGCATAAAACAAAA
>DSBB01000335.1 GCA_011046175.1 Candidatus Hydrogenedentota bacterium
GAACAGCGCGGGAAGAAGCCCGGCGTTGGCCCACACAAGCACGCCCGTTTTCAGGTCAAGCCGCGCATACGTCATGCAGCAATACATGCCGCGCTGACTGCGGCGCGCAAATTGTTTGTTGAGCGCCGACAGCACTTCGGCGGGCGAGAAGAGTTCCTTTGCCAGAAGCCGCGCATCAGACACCAACTGCGCCATGGCCATCGCCGGGGCCACGCCCTTGCCCGACATGTCGCCGACAAGCAGCCCTATTGTGTCTTCATCAAGCCGCATGAAATCGTAAAAATCGCCGCCGGCCGCTTTTGCGGGGACAGCGTCGCCATACACTTCAAAACGCCCGTCGTCAATATCCCAGTCGCGGCGCAAAAATCCCTCCTGCAGCGCCCACGCCGTTTCCGTCTCCTGCTGGTTGTGCTGCTTGTCCAGCTGTTCATGGTGCATAAACACATTCTCGATGGCGAAACCGGCGGTGGCGCCCACGGCCAACGCCAGCAGCAGGTCATCCTGACCGTAATGTTGATCAGGGCGGTTCGTGTCTATGTAAAGTATGCCGAGAATGCGGGTTCTGGCGCGCAGGGGAACACAGATAATCGAGCGCAGCGAAAGCGCCACCATGCTTTCCGACGGACTCGCGCCGCCCGCTGTCTCGCAATCCTGAAAAAACACGCACTTGCCGTCGCGAAGCACCTGTTCCGCAACAGTGTTGCTGATGGCAAGCCCCTCCCGTTCCGCGTGAGTGAGCTCGCCTTCGATATAGCTGTGGATATGCCCGCAAATCGGGCACGGCGTTATTTGTCGCAATTCGTTGGCGAGAAACACGGCGCCGCGCTGCGCCTTGATAGCGGGCATGATGGTGGCCAGAATACGATCCTGCAGGCGGCACGCGTCATAGTTGGCGGCTATCTCGCCCATCACTTTGTATATCAGGTTCAGAAACGAACAGGTCTTCAGCAGCTCGGGCGGAAGCGGCGTGTTTTCCGACGCCTGCCTCAGCGTTTCTTCAAAGGGCTGCGCCGCATGGATGCGTTCAATGCGCTGGCCGGCAACCTCGAGTTCGAAGATCAGGTCGGTTTCGCCGATGCGCAGATGATCGCCATCGTGCAGGCGCCCGGACGTTTCATACACGCCGTTAATATACGTGCCGTTTCGACTGCCCAGATCGCGCCATACGAAGCCCGTTTTTTCCTGAACTATCTCGATATGACTGCGAGAGGCGACACGGTCGTCTATGCAAAGGTCCGCGTCAAGGCCGCGTCCGATAATCATGCGCTCGCCTATTCTGACGCGATGGTTGGTGGTTCTGTTTATGATATAGCCGTTTAACACGTTTTTTCCTTACCACGTCGTATCGCCCATAATAGTATCAAATTCCTGTTGCCGGGTCACGTGGCAATTACGGATTCCTGACATCCAGACATTTCATCTCGCTCTGACTGCGGAGCACCAATTTGCCCTGCGACAGCGCCATGGGCGCCCATATCTGCCTGCCGCCGAGCACTCCTGCCTGGGCGAGCTCCTTATACGCGTCCGGAGAAGGTTCCACAAGATGAAGAACGCCGCTTTTGCCGTCAAGATTGAAAATGAGGCCGTCCGCCAGCAGCAACGGCCCGCGCTCGAACGTGGGCGAAGAAAACCATTTAAGACGTGAATCGCGCGTTTTCCATTTGATTTGCCCGTCAAGAGTAAGACACATCATGCCGTCTTCACGCTCATTGGAATTGCTGTTCAAATACAAATGGTTCTCATACAACAGCGGCTGTTGAATCTGGCTGCCGCATGCGTCCGTAGTGAACAATTCCGTAACCACAAACGCGCCATTTCCCCGGCGCAGTTGGATCATGGCCGAGCCCGCCTTGTAGCCGCCGGTGATAAAAAGCCTGTCATCCGGAAGCGTTGTGGCATAGGGGATGGGTATTTTGCAGAACCAGTTGGCGTAAGACCACAGCACGGAGCCATCCTCGAGCGATACGCCGGCAACGGCCTTTTTGCCGTCGCCAGGGCGCACGGCGGCGCTGATCATCACCGCTTGATCAACACCGCACAGGGTGGTAATCACGGGTGTCGAATAACCCGGCCCGCCCAGTGTCGGCGTTTTCCAGACCAAATCGCCCGTCTCCTTGTTGTAGGCGACAACAAAGGCGTCGGGCGCCTGGGGGGCAACGATTACAAGGTCGTTGTAAATGGAAGGCGCCTGCGGCACGCCCCATCTGGGCGTTTTTTCGCCAAAGTCCTCGCGTATGTGTTTGCTCCACAACGGCAGGCGCGTATCAAGGTCAAGGCAGTGAAAGTGTCCCAGAACACCCACAAAATAAATGCGGTTGCCCTCTATGGTGGGCGCGGTGCGCGAGCCTTCGTAGCTCACGCTGCCGGCCGCCGCATAATGAAAATTCCACTGTTCTTCGCCCGTTTCAAGATCGAAACAACGCAGGCTGTCTGTCGTTTCATCCGCGCGATCAAGAAGATATACCTTGCCGTCTTTTATGGACGGCGAACCGAAACCTTCTCCCAGCGAAACGGTCCACAATACTTTCGGCCCTGTTTCCGGCCAACTGCGGGCGAGCCCGGTTTCAGAGGAAATGTTGTTCCGGTCGGGGCCGCCCATTTGCGGCCAGTCGGCGGCGGCCTGCCATGCCATCCCTATACTC
>DSBB01000123.1 GCA_011046175.1 Candidatus Hydrogenedentota bacterium
GGACTAAACGCGCAAATGAGAATCACTGGAAGTCGGCGCGCTAACGCAACCCCGGAATTATCGTCATTGCGAGGTACGAAGCAATCTCTCTGCACACGCGCTTCCGGCAAACATGCAACGCCAGATTGCTTCGTACCTCGCAATGACGGTCAGCGTGTTCATCAACGAGATATCTTTTCCCTATCCACGGCGCAGCCGTTTAGTCCAACTTTTTGTTTTTGACGACGGTTTCAGGGAAGCAACAGCTGCATGTTAAGGGCATTACCGGGGATGCCGGCATCTGTGCCGCCCTGTGCGGTTGAAAACCATATATTGAAATCATAGCCGTCAGCATCAACCACAAGACTCAACAAATTGCTTCCTGTTTGCGCAGAGGGCGCGGTTCCTGCAATAGCGCTGAGTTCGTTGATATCAACGCCTGACGGCACGACAGACTCGATCTGGGTTTTTAGGGCGTCCGCCACCGCCGCAATTGCGGCGTAAATAATACCACGGCTTCCCGCGCCGACGGTATTGGCCAAGTCGTACCGCTCTTCCACAAGCGTACCGGTGTCATCTGTTCGCAACAATGCGCTGCGTAGCTCGTTGCGTCCATCTCCCAACACCAGCGTCGCGGCATAACCGGGCAGCGCCGCTTTCGCCGCGGCGATGGCGTCCCGGAGGCTGTATGAATCATACATGATGGAGCGAATTGCGGCCAGCATATTTGTCGCGCCGGGAATGGCGCTGTCGGGCTCGATGACTTCCACCGCGGAGATGGCGCCAAGATTGACGGCAACATGCCCGATGGTGAGGCCGGCATAGGTAAACACCGTATGGGGCGCGCCTTTGTCCGGGATATAAACAACTGCGCATTGGTATTGATGCAAATCCCGCGCCATCGGTCCGTTGACCGTTACGGCGTGAGCGGCGTCCGAACCGGACATTAACCCACGATAGACGCTTGTGGTTGCGGTGTTCCATGTGTCCAACGGTTCCCGCAACATGGCCGCATGGGCGAGTTGAAGTTCTTCCAACGTCACTGAGTTTTCCAACAAGGCAAGGGCGTCCGCCATGCCTTCTATTTCCTGCAGAATCCTGTCATCCATGACGGCGGCGGCCTGTTCCCACGCCTCGGTCAGGAAGGCGTCGTCCATGCCTGTATGCAACTTATACGCTTCAAGATACGCGGGAATGAACGCATTGATGTCATTAGCCATCAGTTGCCCGTAATAGTGTCCCATGTCGTAGGGGGCGCCGTAAACGACAACAACAGGCAGCGTTTCCTCGTCAAAATACACAATATCCGGACGCTCAATGTTCGCCACATATCCCGTAAACTCTGGATACGTCTCGGGCAATACGCGCACACCGGTGGTAAAAACAAAATTGGGAACGTCAAACCCCAAAAGATTTCTCAACACAAAGCTGATATCCACTCCATGCTGAATCTCGCCGCTGGGCAGTTCGGCGTCGTTTTCATACTCCAACTGGACAAAAAAGGCGGTATAATGGTTTGCCTCGGGCTCGGGCTCGGGCGTGACATACACGCTGGACGGACTGGTCAGGGTTGTGCTTGTCCAAGCGCCCTGCGGCAGTTTATGATTGCGGAAATCACGCAAGCCTTCCGTCGGTTGCTCCGCCTGCCACATCCGTACGGCAACCGGCGGATTATTCGGGTCCGTCTCCACCTTTATGGCGCCATTCTCTTCAAAGGAATAAGTAAAGTGCGGCAGGGCTGCATTCTGCGTTACCGCCATGTACCATGCCAGTAACATGCCGACGGGGTTGTCGGGGTCCGTTATATCACCTTCCAAATCAATCCCGCCCATGCTGTGGCCGACATTCGGCACATAACACAAATGCGCCTCGCCTTCGAGATCATGATAATAGAGTTCCGCCGTGTCCGGGACAAAGAATTCGTCGCCCGTGGCATTTAACATAAATTTTGGCATGGGGTAGCTGCCGCGCAGGGAATATTGATACGGATCAACAAAGTTCAGCAGGGACTCCGCCTCGGGCGTAACCTCCATGCCCTCACCCGTGGGCAACAAGCGGTCAAACACATTTTCCTGCGCATAGTCGTAAATGGCGGGCGACCAGAACCCGTATGCCTTGCGATGATGCATCAAATGGTCTTTCATATTCAATACGTTAATGACAATCGGCGCTATTGCGGTAACACGCGAATCCACCGCGCCGGTCATCCATGTCGTCCATCCCCGTTTTGAGGCGCCGGACACGACAAAACCGCTGATTGCGTCGGGTCCCAATATCTCCTGCGTCATGTCCATCGCCTTGACCGCTGCTTTGGCCATGGGGAACAACAATGGCCATTCTTGATTGGGGTCGCCGTC
This sequence comes from Candidatus Hydrogenedentota bacterium, assembly GCA_011046175.1. Lineage (GTDB taxonomy): Bacteria > Hydrogenedentota > Hydrogenedentia > Hydrogenedentales > CAITNO01 > SLFT01. The sequence continues at coordinate 2,337 of DSBB01000123.1, forward strand.
AGATTCGATGTACGAATCAATATATCGGTCATAGGAATAGGCAATAATTGCGTCTTCCGAACGGCTGCGCAGGAAGAAATCCTCGCCCTCGAAATTGTCTTCCTCGCCAACCGCGACGACCTCTTCTTTGAAAACGATGGGCTGGCTTGGGATATTCTTGACATGCACCACCGTTGTGCCGGTCAATACGGCAATATATTCCATAGCCTCTTCGAGATAGGCCGAAGAAGAACGGCTGCCTCCATCAATAAACAGCATGGCCTGATTGCTTGTTTTTATCTTAGGCACGACAATAGTCACGGGA
>DSBB01000173.1 GCA_011046175.1 Candidatus Hydrogenedentota bacterium
GTCGCTCGCAGCGCCGTCGTCAACAAAAACAGGGACAGACCCGTCTCGCTCCCGTTGGTCGCTCGCAGCGCCGTCGTCAACAAAAACAGGGACAGACCCGTCTCGCTCCCGTTGGTCGCTCGCTTGGGTCAGTCCCTGTTTTTGTGTGAAACGCACGGCCATGACCGCGCCGAAGCGGGTGCCCCACCAGCGGCGGCCTGTTTCAAAGGTCGTCAGGAGTTTGGGTGTTTGCCCATACTCGTTCCAGTATGCCTCGTTGTCTTTATCCTGTAATTTTTCATCGTCGAGGGGCAGACCGATGTCCCAGTCGCGGCAGGTGTCCACATCGCTCAGCCCCGGAAACGCCGGCGCCAGATCGCGTTCCACTTGCAGCGCTTCCATCGGTATTACCCGATGTATCGGCGCTTCCGCGCTGCGTTCCAGAAACTCGCCCGACGGCAGCGGCTCGCTCCAGGTGATGGTTACCCTGTCACCCGCCTGCACATCCAGCATATCCGCCAGCCACTGATTGACGCACACCGCGTCTTCCGGCGCGCCCTCAGGCGCAACGCCCGCCGTTACGAAGGAATAGGGCGTGGCGCGGTCGCCCGCCGCAATGCTGTTCACCAGATACGTCAGCACAGGCTGTCCGTTCCCGATGCGCTGCGCCGCCTGCACCACGGCGTCTTCAAGGAAGAGCCGGTTTGATTCCAGTTGCACGATGCCGGACGGATGTTCCCGAAAACGGAATCCCGCCTGCTCCGGCTGCCAGACGCTGGACATCCAGTCTTGAAGTTGTTCACCGGTGACGGTGTCCGCGGCAAGCATCACGTTCGCCTTGCGGGTCATGTCTAGCAGGTCGCTCAACCATGTGCGGTCTACAAAGATATTCGCGGGCATGGCCTGGTCCGTGGACAAGGAGAAGCGTCCCCATTGCGCGTCTGTTAACACAGCTTTCACGCGCACCCGCGCCACGGCAATATCATTGTCGCCGCTTCGGGACAGCGGCGCTTCCAGCGGCATGGTCGAGGGACGCGCCAGCCGCAACGTCATCATGTCGCCCGCCTGTAATCCCAGCGCGCGCGCGGTTTCTGTATTAATAAGCGCTTCCTGCGGCCCCGGCATGGGCATGTTTTTAGGTTCCGGCGCAAGCCACCGGAAGGCGTCGTCCACGCCGTAGATCCATGCGCGATTGAGGCGGTTGTTGTGGGGGACAGGAATGTCCCCCCTCCGTTCCGGCGGCGGTTCCGCCATGCCGCGCAGGGCAAGCACTGCGGCGTGGTCGCCTGCGAGCGCCGCGTCGAAATAGCGGTTGCCCCAGTCCAGCGCGTGGCCGACCCGTCCCAATCGCGCCTCGGCAATGCCGCGCAGGGTCTGCCGCACGGAATCGCCCACGGCGAGCGCGCCGGTGAGTGCGGCGCACGCGATGATCGTGCCTGCGAGCAGGCCGAGGCACAGCCGCCGATGATAGCGGATGCCGTTCGCGATGAGCGTCCAGAACCTCATGGTTTACTCCCGCCGTTTCAGGCGTCCACCGTGCATCTCGTATATGGGCGCGAAGCGTTCCGCTAGGTCGCTGGCATGGGTAACGATGACAATGGCCATGTTCCGTTCCCGTTGCAGTTCCAATAGCAGTTCGGCGAGTTCCGCAGCGGCCTCTTCATTCAACGCGCCGGTGGGTTCGTCCGCCAGCAGCAGCGACGGTCCGTTGATGAGCGCCCGCGCCACGGCGCCCCGCTGCTGTTCGCCGCCGGACAACTCGCCGGGACGGTGATCGCGCCGGTCAAGCAGTCCCACCCGCTCCAGCAGCCGCGATGCCTCGTCCTTCGCGGCGGCGCGGTTCTCATGTACCAGCGCGGGGATCAGCACATTTTCCAGGGCGGTGCATTGCGGCAACAAATGATGCAGTTGAAATACAAAACCCAATTCATGGTTGCGCAAACGCGCCAGCGCCGAAGCGTTCATGCCCGCGACATCATGTCCGCAAATCTTCACTGTGCCCGCGTCAGGAAGATCGAGCGTGCCCATCACATTGAGCAGCGTGCTCTTGCCGCAGCCCGACGGCCCGAGTATGGCGGCGCATTCCCCCGCACCCAGCGAAAAATCAACTCCGCGCAACACGCGCAGCGGCGTAGGCAAAGCAGGATATTCCTTGACCACGCCGGAGAGTTCAAGAAGAGGGGCGCTTGTGTTCATAAACGGCGGTTCCATCTTGTTTATCCATGCGAAATGGGGGCTTATGTTATAAGGCGCGTCCCCATTGACCTAACGCGGGCGTTGCCCGCAACCCGGATTTGACTATTCTCTTTGTATGTTGTTCACGCTTCAGCGTGCGGCAGTAGTACACAAACTCTGAGTCATACACGCAACCCCGCACGCTGAAGCGTGAACAACATACCCAACTTCTTGATCGCAGTTTCTGGCCGATAAGGTACTACGCTTCGTCCGGGACTTCGCCCGGAAGAAGCGGCGCCTGCGGCGCAGTTTTCACAAACAAAACACAACGTTACCGTCATTCCCGTGAAAACGGGAATCCATCTGGCGTTAACAGTTCTTCTTGTATCTTCTAGATTCCCGTTTTCACGGGAATGACCGTAACGTTGTGTTTTGTTTTTGACAACTGCGCCGCAGGCGCCACTTCTTCCGGGCGAAGTCCCGGA
>DSBB01000185.1 GCA_011046175.1 Candidatus Hydrogenedentota bacterium
GCGCAAGCGTGTTTCCCTGCCGCAACTCGCCGGGAACAAAGAACATTACCGGCATTGAAATGACATTCCAGAAGAAGGCAAAGACAATGATCCCCATCATCTTCCCTTTTTTGCCGGAATGGACCACGCCATCGTTCCACGGTTTCTTCCAACGCCACGGCGCGTCCGGATATTGTCGTCGGAGCGCGGCGGTTTCACGGTGAAGCCGCCCGGCATAAAGAGCGCCTCCCATAAGTCCGAACCCCGCCGCGCCGAAGGTCAACGCGAACAACATCATAAACGCCAACAGTTCTATGCGCATGTCCCTGTATAACACGGCTTGCGAGGGGTCTTTTGGATTTACATAGCATCGAAACGGTTCGTTGCGGCTGCGATGGGTTTCCAATTCCTCATAGGTCCGCTGATGGAACGAACCGATATTGTCGTTAGAAGTGTGAATGGACACCCTGTCGCCGCGAAACGTTTTTCCGTTCCATTCGTAGGCGTATTGCGCCTTCACATTGTATGTGGCGCTGTCGCTGGAGCGATTGACGACCAATTCCGCTTTCTCGATATGGGCGGGCGTTTCCTTCCAGGATTGCATGGACATCCAAGTCATAAGCGTCCATGCGATCAATCCCACCGCGCCCACGCCCACCGCCGCAAAGGGGAGGACAAAGAGCAGCATGCACCCGCTGCCAAGTTTATCGCGCATTGTTGACGTCATACCTGTCGTTCCTGTCGGGCAGGCGCCTTTCGAAATACAAACGCTCCCGAATCCGCGGCCGTATCCGGTTCCATTGATACGCCGTCGCGACAATGATAACAAAAGCGCGGGAATAAAAACATAAGTCCCGTGCGTCCGATAAACGGCGCGGCCATGAGTCCGAAACAAAAAGCGCTGTGATGATGAAACCCTCACGTTCCTTGTTTTTTTGCGCCGCCGCCCTTCGTTGCGATAGCATACCGCGGCGCCTGTTCAACCTGCGAAAGGAAAAAGGCTTTGCGTAAATCAAATATCCCTGTCCGCACATTTGTATTGGCGTTGCTGTTTGGGTTTGTCGCGCGCCCGGATGAGAACTGGCCGCAGTGGCGCGGTCCGAATTTCACGGGGCATGTGGAGGCCTCGGGCCTGCCGGTCGCATGGAGCGAATCAGAGAATATTGTCTGGAAGGTGGAACTGCCGTCTTGGAGCGGGAGCACGCCTATCATCTGGGGCGACAACATTTTTGTCACATCTCCATCAAAGGGAGAGAAGGGCGGTCATGGCTCGACGGCGGACCGCCCTTCAGTGGGCAAACAGATTCTTCTGTTGTGTGTGGACAAAAAAACGGGCGCTCTGCGTTGGGAGCGCGGGCTTGACGTGGGCAACGAGAAGATCAACAAGCAGAATGATTCGTCTCCTTCGCCTGTGACGGATGGACACCATGTGTGGGCATTAACCGGCACGGGCACGCTTGCTGCTTTTACAGTGGATGGCGCACCGCTTTGGCGCCGCAATCTACAGGAGATGTACGGCGCGTTTGGCCTCCAATTCGGGTATGGCTCGTCCCCCCTGCTGTATGATGGCATGATCATTGTGCAGACGCTGCACGGTTTTTTTACGGACGATCCGTCGTATGTGGTCGCCTTTGACGGCATTACCGGCGAGGTTCGCTGGCATGTCGAGCGTCCCACCGATGCGCCGTTGGAATCGCCTGACGCCTACAGCACGCCGCTGCCGGTAACGCATGACGGTCAAACGGTGATTGTGGTGTCCAGCGGCGACTATGTCACCGGGCACGACCCTGCCACGGGCGAAGAAGTCTGGCGGGCCGGAGGTTTGAATCCGGAGAAATCCGAGCGCAACCGCATCATCGCGTCATCGGTGGCGTGCTGCGGCATGGTCTTTTCGCCGTCCCGCCAGAAGCCGCTGCTCGCGTTGCTCGCCGGCGGCTCGGGCGATGTCACCGCCGGCCGCCTTGTCTGGAAATGGGAGGAAAGATACGGTACGGACGTGCCCACGCCCGCATGTGATGGGGCATATTTGTATATGGTGGATGACCGGGGCATGGCGACCTGTCTTGAGCCTGCCACCGGCAAGGCGTTGTGGGGGCCGGAACGCACCGCGCGCGGCGTGGTGAGCGCGTCGCCGCTTGTGGCGGACGGCAAGGTCTACATCACCAACGAGGACGCCGTCACCACGGTGCTGGCCGCCGGGCCGGAATACAAAAAACTTGCCACGAATACGCTGGACAAGGTGTATACCCTTTCGTCAATAGCCGTGTCCGGGGACCGGCTGTATCTGCGCACGGCGACGCATTTGTATTGTATTGGGGAGCAGGATAAGCAGGATAAGTAGGACGGGTAGGACGAAGATGTTTGTTGCTCACCGTCCTGCTTATCCTACTCGTCCTACTTCCTTTTTTCCTGATATCGTTTTTCGATGGTCTCCACCAGCGTGTTCGTGTCGGGGATGATGGAGATAAAAACGGGCCTGCCGTCCACGCAAATTGTTGGGACGTTCTTGACGTCGAGGCGGCACATGACACCGATGCCTTCTCGGCGCTTGATCTTGTGCTCGTTGACCACGACGGGCGCGTCGGCCTGGGCGGCGGCGGCGCGTGCGGCGTCCATCATATATTGACACGGAGCGCACGCGCCGCCGCCGCCCAGGCC
>DSBB01000028.1 GCA_011046175.1 Candidatus Hydrogenedentota bacterium
GCCGGACACGGCGGACGCAAACACGGCATGCATCTTGCATGAACCACAAGACTTATCATAAATCAGACTACTATTTTTTGTCTGTAAACATCACAGAAGTAAAACCGTCTTTTAATCTTCTGCCGGCAATGCGGCGACCCTAAATCCAATGGCAATAGAAAACCAGTGCGGGCTGCTCGCATTACGGGCAGCAGACCTGCAAGGTTTCGACGTGTCAGACCAATAACCGCCTCGTCTCACACGCCCTTCGTCCTCTTCTTGGCCAAGGGGATCAATTACGGAACCACTCGGATACTCATACCACCAATCCTGGCACCATTCCCACAAATTCCCATGCATATCATAAAGACCCAACGTATTGGGCAACTTCCCGCCTACGGGCATACTTTTACTCGTATTGCTGCAGTACCACATATAATCGCTTCGATTCCCCGCGAATCCGCCGGACGCGCAATCTGAACAGTCCTCAACACTACAGTCAAAAGAATCCCCAAAATAAAAGCGTGTATTTGTACCCGCACGACAGGCATACTCCCACTCGGCTTCTGTTGGAAGCCGAACGGTTATTGCCTGTTTCGCCTTCAGGTTCGCCTTCGCCTTCCAAAGGGATACAACCCGTACAGCCGCTGTTATTCATGAATTTGCTTATCGAACTTATGGTATGTTCCGGAAGTGTTCCTTTCGGCACGCACCCAATAAACATACCCATGAGAACAATAATGCAAACTCCAAGAACCACACTCAAGAAAGATGACTTATTCAGACGCTTCTTCCCTCCGTTGCTGCATTATATGGTTTTTCCACATTCATTTTAATCTCGCCAGACCTTCTTATTATCCTAAAAAACCAGTTTGAATTTTGATAGAGATCAAAACCATTGTTTTTGTATACGTAAATCCTCATCCGATGGGTGAGAGACGATATCTTTATTTTGCTCTATTTTATGCCACAAGATACTGCGTTCAGTTTCATTCAACTGCTTTTTCTAATTATATCTGATTTCACAGCAACAATGTGTGCTATAATATGGACTTATTCTGCATAGACAAATTCATCTCCGCTTTATCCGCCGGGCAAAATTCTATTTTTGTGCCTTGAAGCCATAAGACATAGGAGCTAAATATGTTATTGTATTTATCGAATTTTCTTCCAAGGCGTGGGAAGTCCCTGCAGCAAACAAACATTCTGTCGGCAGCATACCCGGTATTGTCCGCGATTTGGGCAAAGCCTCTTTGTATGCTGTTTGTGGCTTTAAGCGAATACGGTTATTATATTTTTTACGATGCTATAACCCATAAGGGACCCCTGTCATGACATCTTCAGATTACCTGTTGACCCCTGCGGAAAAAAGGTTCAGACTTTGGATGTGGCTGAGTTTCTGGATGTATACGCTGGGCATACCGTTGTTTTTGTTGCTGGGGCGGCAGGTGGCCGCGCTGTTGAACGGGCTTCCCCGCACATTGTTGCAGTTGCCGCCTTATCCGGCGGCGGGCTCGGGCATGGAGGTCGCGTTCTGGCAGATACTGGGCGTTTCGCTCATGGGCATACTGGGGGTGCTGTGCCTGTACATAGCGCGGGATGTGCGCCGCTACGGCCCGGCGATTAACGCGCTGCTCTGCGCGAAGTTCATCTCGACGGTGTGTTACGCCTTTCTGTTTCTTGGTAGCGGAAACCTTGCGTATCTTGTGGCGGTGTTGACCGACGGGTTTATTTTCACGTTTTCGTGGACGCTTTGGTTCCTCGCATCGCCCGCGGACAATGTGCTGGACGAGTGGGAAACGCAAGTGTTGACGGCGGCGGGCGAAACGGTGTTGCCGCGGGGCGGCGCGTTTCCGGAGGGGTACGCCGACGCCCGGGAAAGATGCCTTGCCGACCTGAAACGGTTTCTCGGCGCGCAGGCGCCGCTGGAAATTGCCGGGTCACGGCTGATGTTGCGGGCGCTTGACCTGATGCCCCTGTGCCTGCTGCGTTTCCGCAGGTTCCACAAAATGACGCAGGAAGAGCGCGTTGCCTATTTCGAGGGACTCGAGCGCTCCCGCATCAGCCCGTTGAGGCTGATGGCCATAGCCGTAAAACTCTATGTGGTGATGCCTTTCTTCAACATTTCCGAACCGCAAGCAACCATGGCGGAAAATAATGCCGCCCACCCATGTGATATGTGAAAGGACAGGATGCAACCATGAAAAAATACTCAAGTCGCGTTGTGGTGGTGGGCACGGGCGCGGGCGGCGCGGTGGCGGGCGCGTTATTGGCGCAGGCGGGCATGGATGTGACTCTGCTTGAACAGGGGCGAAACTACAAGCCGGAGGATTTCAAGGACGTCATCACCAGTTTCGCCAAGATGTACGTGAACGGCGGCGCAACCATCGCCCTGGGCAATCCGCCCATCCCCATCCCGCTGGGCAAGGCGGTCGGCGGCAGCACCCTGGTCAACTCCAGCACCTGTTTTCGTCCGCCCCGGAATAAGGTGGAAAAATGGGACTGTGTGGACTGGGAACTGTTTGAAAAAAGTCTTGCCGCCGTTGAAGAACGCATCCATGCTGTGCCTGTGGATGAATCATTGCTGGGCGGCAATTATACGGTTCTGAAACGGGGCTGCGACGCGCTGGGCGTCGCCATTAAGCCC
>DSBB01000293.1 GCA_011046175.1 Candidatus Hydrogenedentota bacterium
ATCCTTATGCCATAATCCTGACCTATAAGGATACCATGTCGTCCCGCCTTTATCCCACCTGAACACCCGGCGTCAAAGCGGGGCAGCGGCGGCGCGGGCGGCTTCGAGGGCGCGGTCAATGACGGCGTCGGTATGAGCGCAGCTGATGAACGCAGCCTATGGACTTGTTCAGGAGGTAATGACAATATTCCTCTTTTACCCGGTTACTGGGAGCAGGATACTTTCAGGGTCTTTCTCCATCCCTTCCTCTTCCAAGATGCTCCTGGGGTTCTTGCTCTTGAGCGAGCTCCTGTTGCTCGCTGAGTCGCACTGCCGTCGCCCGAATCACCGGAGAAGGCATCCATCGTTCGGAAAGTAGATTGGCCGCACTGCTGCGGCACACTTTGAGGAAACGTTCGCACTCCTGCCGACGGCGCGGCGGAAGGTCTTCACGCGCCATGTATTCCGTTATCGCTTCCGACGCCATGAAGAAATGCCTGGCGGCTTCGTATCGCAATGCCTCATCCACCGCGGCCAATTTTTCAAGCACTTCGCCGTAATCATAATGCGCATTGATTACGTAAAGATTGTCTGCCGGATGATTGGCGAAGAAGTCGTCAAATATTTCCCGTATGCCCTCAAGGTCATAAAGAAGAACAAACTCGGGGCGGCAGCGTCGCACAAGAATGTGCGCCATGACTCGGCGGATATACAGCGCATGGGGGTCTTCCGTGCCGTGGTCGCGCAGCCATGCGCGACCCGTGTCCAGCGCTTCAGCGCAACGCCCGGCGTAGGTGCAGAGCGTCATCTTTTGACGCACCGCCCAACAGCGCAACTCGAAGGGCAGCGTCTCATCGGCTATCAGCAAATCACACGCCGCCACGGACTCCGCCTCCTCATTGTCCCAACGCATCCGCGCTTCCTTGATGAGATCGTCCTGTTCAAAGGTGGTCGCCTCGAAGGGAACTCGTGGCATGTCGCCGCTGAATTCATAGAAGGACACCGTGAAATGGGCCCCGTATGCGGGAAGCGCCAGTCCAAGCAGCGCCGCGACCACTATGGTGTTTTTCTTACGCATAACCACTCTCCTTTATTCTTAACATTTTAGCCGTCCGCAGTTACTATCAACCGATAGTTCTCGTCGTTGTGAAGGAGCCTTGCAACCGAAGCAATCTGACTCGAATACGGCAAATACGTTTATTCTTGTTCCGGGTTTTCCTTTGTCTCTTCTTCGAGTCTTCGGTAAAGCTTGTCAAGGTACATTCTTATCTGCGCGTGGTTAAATCGCTTTTCGCGCCTGTGGTGTTTTCAACGACCAATTCTTCCGGCTCGTAGGATTCCGGATACGCCTCCAACAATCGCTCGACATAAGGGATGGCAATGGCAGGCGGCATTTCTGACAAATGACCCAAGCTGACTATTCGCACCGACATGATCGAATATTCGGTGTTTCGTGGATCATAAGCGGGCGTGTGGAACGGATCATCGCCCCAGAATGTCCGGTCGCCTGCCATTTGATAAAGTAGCGCCGCCGCGTCATCGCTCTGCTGAAAACGCAACACGTGCATCATTTCCTTGTATGCCGTTCCCCATGCGGCGCTCATCTTCATGGGACGCGGCAGTTTGAACATCCGTTCAGCCAACGCCGGAATGCGGGGATCAGGGTCCATGCCCGCATACATGAGCAACAGGATCAGCCGCACATCATCCCAGTTGATGGTTTCCGTATCAAGCGCGTGTGACAACGCCGCAATCAAATACTCCTGATCATCAGGCGTCTTGGGCATTTCGGTATATTCAGGGGCATGATATATTGCGGAAACAAATAAACCGTTTTTAGTATTCGCATGGCGGTAGGCCACCATGGTGTCGCGCCAAAGCTGCAACAGCCGCTCATCGGATACCTGCGCCAAGTCCGGATCGCCCGGCCATCGTTCGTTCGGATCAGGGCGTGGATATAAGGGAAATCCTTCACTGGTTCGAGGCGGGCCCAATGTCTCGGATGCCATTGCGGCCAAACATAAGGCTGCCGTGAAAAGTGCAATCAAATAACATGTTTTGTTTCTGTTCATGATGTTATTGCTCTTCTTGCTCATAGCCATGCTCCTGCGTCTTCTGATACGCAACCACGCATTCATTGTTATTGCTCTTCCTCAGCGGACGCTGCGGCTTCTTCCTGTTCGAATAGATAATAAAGCATTTCAAGGCGTTTGCGGATGCGTTGCCGCGTAAATTCCAGCTGTTCAGCCGGAGTGTTTGCATTGAGAACAACGGGGTGCTCAGGCTCCTCCGCTTCAGGATACACATCCAGCATTTTCTCAACGTAGGGTATGGCGATGCGCACCGGCATATCTTCCGACAGGAAAGAGAAAGCCAGCCTCCTTAGTGAAATTATTGCAAGTTCACTGTTGCGCCCGACGCTGCGCGTGTGAAAAGGGTCATCCCCCCAAAACTCACGATATGTGGCGGCATGCAACACCGCAGCCGCATCATCACTCTGCTGCAAGGATAATAAACGCATCATCTCACGATAGGCGCTGCTGCGCGCGTCGCTTATTTTCATGGGGCGCGGCAACTTGTACATTTGCTCCGCAAGCGCCGGTATTCGCGCATCAGGTTCCATACCCGCGTACAT
>DSBB01000551.1 GCA_011046175.1 Candidatus Hydrogenedentota bacterium
CCATAAGTTACGGACTGGCGTCGGCTCTGCGTTATAATAGCATCCGGGAAAAGTTGTGCGTGTGGCCGCGAAGAACCACTACTGAATTTGGTAACGTATTGTGAACAAAAAGAAATTGATGACACGTCGCGAATTTGGAGGGTTCGTTGGTATGGGCGCATTGAGCGCCGCAGGCATAAGGGATCATAGGAAGAGTAATCCTTCTCGCGACACATTTGCGCTTATTGGATGCGGGCAACGGGGCCGCGGTTGCTCGGATTCATTTTTATCTTCAAGCATATCCGTGGTCTGTGATACAAACATAAAACGCGCCATTCAGTGCGCATCACGTTTTCGGGCGGCGTTTACAGATGATTGGCGCCAATGTGTGGAAAACAAAACACTTGCCGGGGTGGTGGTTGCGGTGTCGGAAATAAACGCGCCAATGATATGTCGCGCCGCGCTCGAAAACGGCAAACAGGTGTTGCTTGATTTTACCGATGCGCGGGAATGTAAGAGTCTTGTGACAACAGTGGGGGATGGGGCTCTTGCTGAGAAAGGGTTCGCCGCCGTTTTCCCCTTTTCTCCTGTTGCGCTTGCCATAAAACGCCTTATAGAGGAGGGGCTGATTGGCGCAGTTCGTTATTGCCATGGGTGTTGTGGAATTGTCATAAGGCAACAGGAAGCGGACATTGTCATGGAAACACATGTGCGCCAATTACTCTTGTTGTTGACTGTGTTGGATAGCGGCGTGAGAAAAAATGCGCATACCATCTGCCGCAAGACACAAGCAGAAGGCGGACGCTTTCAATCATTACTTTCGTCCCTTGAATTGCATGACGGAATACAGCTGAACATCACGTCAACTTTGGAAAATATTGTGCCGGCTGGCATTGTTATACGTGGCGCCAATGGTTCCATTGTGTATGAAGACGGCTGCTTGTTTTTGTTTTCCCGTGAAAATGGAAAGCAGCGGATTATCCTTCCGTCCATGGAACGGACGCGCATTGCGCTCGCAACGAAGTGGGAGCGTTCTCCTGAAAATGCCCGGGTTATACACTCCCTTCAAACAATCAATGATGCGTTGAAACAAACTTGGACATAGCGGCATAAGCGGCTGAAAAAACATCTATTATGAGAGGAAGAAGATTATGAAAGAAACAAATATGAAAAGGCGTTCTTTTCTGTTGGCGACTGCTGCGACAACGAGCGCGCTGTTGCCCGGGGTAAAAACAGCGGGCGCACAGGATGCCGTCGTGCGCTATCAGGATGACGCGAGCCCCTGGCCATTGGTAATTAACACCAGCACCATCCGGCCCGCTTCACTGGAGGAAAAACTCCGTGTAACGGCGGACGCGGGTTGGGATGGCATAGAACTTTGGATAAACGAACTGGAGGATTATGAGAAAGAGGGAGGCAACCTGAAGACCCTCGGCCAACGCATCAGGGATATGGGAATGTATGTGCCCAACATTATCGGCTTGTGGGGATGCATGCCCGCCACGCCCGAGGCTTTTGAAAAATCACTCGAGGCGACCCGGGAGCGGATGCGTCGGTCCTCTGACGTGGGTTCCACCTATGTGGCGGCGATTCCCGCTCCCGACCGCGAGGATTTTGATCTGAAATGGGGCGCCGCCATGTATCGGGAATTGATGCGTGTCGGACGTGAAGACTATAATTTGAAAGTCGCTTTTGAATTTGTCGGTTTTATGAAGGGCGTGCATCGTTTTGGGCAGGCCTGCGCCGTGGCATTTGATGCCGACGACAGAAACGCGACCCTGATAATGGACACGTTTCATTTGTTTCGGGGCGGTTCGGGTTTTAACGCCGTCAAACATGTTCAAGGGGATTTGATAGCCAATTTTCATTGGAATGATGTGCCCGGCGATGTCCCCCGAGAGGAGCAGGGTGATGAACACCGCGTCTATCCCGGTGATGGCATACTCCCGCTGTCGCAGGTATTGCGGGATTTGAAGGCTATCGGCTACAAACGTTCCTTGTCTCTGGAGATATTCAACCGGGCATATTGGGAGCAGCCGGCGGAAAAGACCGCAAAGGACGGTTTGGAGAAGATGCTTGCCTGTATCAACGCCGCAGGCGTGTAAGATGCCGGGCGCCTGTATGGCTGACCATGTTACAGCACCACCCCGATGGTGAGCAGCAGGTTCGCGTAAATGCGCTGCTCGCCGGTAACGATTTGCAGGCATGTGTCGGGGCCGGACGCTTCCTCGTAAAAGGTGAAACGATCATATCCCGACAATTGCACTCCCGGCAGCATGGCGCGAAATTCATCGAAGATGGCGGGCTCCGGTCCCTCGGCGGGTTCCATTACGGCGGCCTCTTCTATGGGGATGGCGGAAAGCAATACCTGTAAGACCTCGGTCACAGTCGGCATTCCCGGCGCAAGATTGAGGTAAACAAGCGACGCATTGTCGCCCAGCATGGTACTGGCGGGATAATTGCCGTCTGTTATAAGGATTTTGGAGCCGTGTCCGGCTGCCGCAAGCGCTTCCAGTATCTCCGGATGTATCAACTGTTGTTTTAACATAATGTCATTCTCCCGGGTGTGTTAAAAAAACACCCCACACAGTTATGTGCGTCTTATGGTATCACACTGTTAAAGCGAA
>DSBB01000352.1 GCA_011046175.1 Candidatus Hydrogenedentota bacterium
ATTGTACACCGGCGACATATCCCATACCCGCCAGTTTCTGGTGGGCGGCTGCGCCCGCCCGCGAAAAGGACTACAGGTGGATACGCTGGTTATCGAGTCCACTCTGGGCGCCACGGAAAGTGAAACAAATGGATCGTATACCGAAGAGGTTTACCGCCTTGCAGACGCGATACGCCGTGTTTTACACCGTGGCGGCAGTGTGTTGCTACCCAGCTTTGCATTGGGGCGCACCCAGGAAATGGCGAATATCATCGCGCAACTGCAAGAGGAGGCGGTGATTCCCTTTACGCCCGTATACACGGTGGGACTGGGACGCGCCGTGTACGAAATCTATTATAAATTTTCGGACTACCTGCATCCCCAGGCAACCCTTCGGCCTTTGTCGCGCTTCGAGCGGCTCGGTAATGTGTGGGAAACTTCCGTTGTACAGGACCTGTTAAGAAGGCCTTCCATAATCATTGCCACCTCGGGGATGATGACGGAGAATACGCCGTCCGCGATGCTTGCGCAGACCATGGTGAAAAGCTCCCATCACGGCATATTTTTTGTCGGCTATCTTGATCCGGACACGCTGGGATACAAACTGCTGCATGCCGCCCCCGGAGACGTGCTCCAATTTGAATACGACCGTCCCGGAGTCGAGATTGTTCTCGAAGATATCGCACGATACCGTTTCAGCGCTCATGCGACCCGTTCCGAATTGGCCGCCATTATTGAGCGCTTACAGCCGCGCAATATCATTTATGTGCATGGCGACGCGGATGCGCTGGAATGGATGCGGGAAAATACGGGGGGCGACGCGAATACTTTCGCGCCGTTGGTCGGTGAAACCGTCACCATTGAGGTATAAGATATGGCGGGTAAACGAAAAAGTGTGATGCAACCGCTTCTTTTTTACATCTGCATGTTTTTTTTCAACTTCATGCGCGTTTTACCTTTGTCCGTTGCTCGAAAATCGGGCGTGGCGCTGGCGCGCATCGCATACCATTTGGTTCCCCGCATCAAAAGGGTGGGCATGGAAAACTTGGATGTTGCCTATGGGGACAGCCTCGACCGCGAGCAGAAGGAAAGCATTCTGAAAGGTTCCGTGGAAAACCTCGGGCTTGTTGCCGTTGAGTTTTATTATGTGCCACTGCTGCCCCGCAAATTGCCCGAAATGAATATCCCGGTGAAAGGCTTCGACAACATTGACCGTTCGCAAGGAGGCATATTAATCAGCGCCCACATGGGCAATTGGGAGTGGCTGCTGCCCGTTGGCGCCCATCTCGGCCTGGATGCGATAGTAATTGTACGTGAATTTGACGACCCGCGCATGAACGCTTTTGTGGACGGCATGCGCCGCGCCAGCGGCATCAAAACCATCCCCAAGGACGCCGCAATGGGGCCGCTGCTGCGCAGATTAAAAGGGGGGGCTTATGCGGGGTTGCTTGCGGACCAAAATCCGCGCGAGGACGCCGTGCCGGTGCGCTTTTTCGGAGCGCCAACATGGGCGACCATTGGACCCGCCATTATGGCCATGAGGGCCAATGTCCCCGTTTATCCCGTGTCTATTGTGCGGGAACCTAACGGCAACTACAGCGTTGAATTTTTTCAAGCGTTGGAACTTGCATATTCAGGGGATACGTTGACTGATTTGCAAACGAACACCCAGAGGTGTCAAGATGCTCTGGAAGCGATAATTAGAAATCATCCCGAACAGTGGCTTTGGTTTCACAGGCGTTGGAAAAAAAGGGAACGTCTTGAACGGGAATGGGCGGAACGTTTGGCAAATAGAAAACGGAAAAATGACACACAACCGGAATGTTCCGCGAGCAAGGAAATACAATGATAACCATAGGAACATGTGTTCTTGGAGAGAAGCCGCGCGTGGCGGTGGCGTTGCGCGATGATGCGATGCGTTCGGCGGTCGAACCCTATATCGCCCGGGGACTGGACATGGTCGAAATGCGCATTGACAATTTCAGCGATGTATCCAAGGCGCATGTTTTGTCGAAATTGCGTGAATTTTCGGGCTTGCCGCGCATAGGAACCATACGCAGCAACGAAGAGGGGGGCGGTTGGCAGGGGAGCGAGCGGGAAAGACTGGCGCTTTACGAAAACATTGTCTCTGATGTTGAAGCGGTGGATATAGAGATTGGCGCCGACATCATCAATCACGAGGTGATAAAGATTGCGAAACGCGCCGGCATCACAATCATCGGTTCTTTTCATGATTTTCAAATGACGCCGGATAATGATGCGTTGAATGCGATTCTTGAGAGGGGAAAAGCGCTGGGCGTGGATATCGTAAAGATTGCGGCCCACTGTGACGGCAAGTCTGATTTGCAGAAGTTGGCGCGTTTTCTGGTGGAGCATCCTGACAACGCGCTTATCGTTATCGGCATGGGCGCGGCGGCAACTCCCAGCCGTATCCTGTTTCCGGCGCTGGGTTCGCTTGTGGCCTATACCTTCCTTGGAGAACCCAGCGCTCCCGGTCAATTGGATTGTGACGCTACCATTCGGTTTTTTAATGAGTTGTACCCAGGAAAAGAATAAGAAAGCGATACTGTTTCTTGTTCATATACGGTTCGTATGGTAAAATGCCTTATCAATAACAA
>DSBB01000014.1 GCA_011046175.1 Candidatus Hydrogenedentota bacterium
ATACAGTTCCTTCCCATTCATCTCAGGCATGACCACATCGCTGAGCAACATGTCTATGCGCAGGTCGGGGTCCGCAAGTAATTGCAGCGCCTGCCGGGGCGATTCGGCGACATAAGCGGTATAGCCAAATTTTGTCAGCACCTGTTGCGCCAAGGTGCGCACCAGTTCGTTGTCCTCGACCACCAGTATGGCTTCCTTGCCGCCCACGGCTGGCGCCGTCGCCTCCTTTTCGCCCTCGGTTTGAGGCGGTATGCCTTCGGTCGGAAAATAAATTTTGAATGTGGTCCCCTGATGGCGCTCGCTATAGACCCAAATATGGCCGCCGTGTTGCTTAACAATGCCATAGACCGTGGCCAATCCAAGTCCACTCCCCTGACCTTCTGATTTGGTCGAGAAAAAAGGCTCGAACACCCGTTCCAGGGTGGCGGCGTCCATGCCCACGCCCGTATCGCTGATGATGAGCAGCACATGCCGCCCCGGCGAAACCCCCACATGCGTGGCGGCGTATTCCTCATCCAGAACAACATTGCCTGTTTCGATAGTCAGTGTCCCGCCTGTTGGCATTGCGGACTGCGCATTGACCACCAGATTCAATATCACCTGTTCGATCTGAGAGCGGTCCGCCTTGACGGCATGGATGTCCTCGGTCAAAAATGTCAACACTTCGATATTTTCGGGAATAGCGCGCCGCAACACCTCATGAAGCGACCTGACCAGCGTGTTGATATCGAGCAGTTGCAGTTGCAGCACCTGTTTTCGTCCGAATGCGAGCAGTTGATGCGTCAGATCGCGCGCCCGCTCGGCGGCATTCAGAATATGTCCGACGTTTTCGTGATGTTCGGTTTTACTGTCAAGTTCATCGAGCAGCATGTCGCAGTAACCGATAATGGGCGCCAGCAGATTGTTCAAATCATGTGCGACTCCGCCGGCGAGCCGTCCGACGGACTCCATTTTTTGAACACGCCGGTAATGCTCCTCGAGTTGACGATGCTCGGTCACGTCGCGCCCAATACTCGCCAATCCCACCATGGCGCCCTGATGATCATACAGTATGGTGTTGTCCCAGACGACAAGCCTCAATTCGCCATCGCGGGTAACAATCGGGTTCTCATGGTGGGCGGGAAAGGAACGCGTGCCCAGCCCTTCCAAGAAGAGCACACGAAGCGCCTTGCGCTCCTCTGGAGGAACAAAAATATCAAAATAGTCCCGACCGATGACTTCATCCGGTTTGTAGCCGCACAAGTCGAGCATGAAGGTATTGCAGAACGAGATATGTCCGTTGACGTCAAGTATAAGAGAGATAAGATCGACGTTTTCCAAAATATCCCGAAAGCGCCGTTCCGATTCTTGAAGCGCCGCTTCGTGGTGTCTGCGTTCGATATCGCGTGCGATAATATCCGCCGCCAAACGCAATAAAATAATCTGGTCATCCGTCCAGCATCGTGTTTGGCTTGTATCGTCAACCCCAATGAAACCCATGACGCCGCTTGTTTTGCTGTATAGGGGCACAACCAACAGCGATTGTATCTGTTGGGCTTGCAGGTTTTCCCGGTCGCATTGGGCCTCGGAGTCAAGCGCCGCCACCTCGGAAATTATCACAGGGGTGTTGGCCTGAACCTGACTGATGATCCAGCCATAGTCGGCGCAGGGTATATTTTGAAGATTCTCTTTTTTCTCGGATACGCCTGGCGCCGTCCATTCCCAGACGTTGTCCATATAGCGTCCGTCGTCTCGAAATGTGAATATATAAGCGCGACACGCCTCAAACAGACCGCCCAGTATGCCAAGGATGTGATTCAAATCGGTCTGTTCGCCCAACATCAGGGTCATGGACATCTGAGCAAGGGCGTTCTCGACGGCCAGGCGTTGCCGCAATTGCATTTCAGCTTGTTTACGTTCCGTTATGTCAATAAAAATAAATACACATCGCCAGATTTCACCTGCCCCATTTCGAACAGGAAACATGTCCACGCGCATGGCGCCAGGCGAAAAAGCGCCCCCGAATCCTATCCGGTCTGCGTCCAATGCGCTGATATCTATCTCTTCACTTTCCACATGTTGCCCCGCATACGCCTTGGCGACGTCCTCGGTCAATCCCAAGGCCTCAATCAACGGGTGGGTGAAAAGGTTAACCACGCCTTCCACTTCATCGGGCTTGTGCGCCTCAAACAAAGACAGAGCGCTCTGGCCGATAAGAATAACCGTGCCTTCTTTGTCGGCCACGACCGTCGGATACGGCGCCTGACGCACCATTTGCTCGAGAAGGATTTGATGTTCCCGCTGCGCTTCGAGCGCGCGCAATACTTCCGTCATATCGCGCGCAATACCCACGACGGAAACGATCACGCCTCCCTCGTCCGGTTCCGGGATCAACTGCCAGTCAAAAAGACGGCTGTTCTCGCCTTCGTCCAACCTGAATCGTGTTCGACGGGCTTTACCGGATTCAAATACAGCGGTGATTTCACCTTCCCAGAAATCACATAGTTCCGTGGGCACATCCAGTTCACGCAAGGTTTTGCCTATAAAGCACTGTGGCAATTTCCCATATTTTTGAACGGCGCCGTTAATATATCGCACACGATGCTGGCG
>DSBB01000206.1 GCA_011046175.1 Candidatus Hydrogenedentota bacterium
TTCCAGCACATTGTCGGCGCTGGAAACAATGCCAAACTCTTGATTTATCTTTTTAAGCAATTCAACGGGATTCAAAAATGGATTGAAAATAAACGCTACTTTTGTGTTCGCGTCCATCTGACTTAACATATTGCGGCAAATGGTCGTTTTTCCCGTCCCGATTTCGCCGCTAATCATGACGAAGCCGCTACGGTTCTTAATACCGTAGAGCAGGTGAGCGAAAGCCTCCTTGTGCTTGTCGCTCAAGTAGAGGTATTTCGGGTCGGGAGTCAGATTAAACGGACGCTCCCGCAAACCATAAAATGCTTCGTACATACAGTTTATCCGTCGCCCTGCCGGTGGGATTGCACAAAATACGCGCGCCATCACCCGCAGTGCATACACCTATTGATTATCTATTGACAGTATAGACTACCATATATCACAATTAGAGTCAATCAAAAAATTGTCGCTGTGGCCGGTGGGAAGGCATTTCCGCCTGCGATGGCGGTGTTTGCGCAACAGCGGGATCGGTTGGCAACTTACGTAACCGCGCCAACTATACAAAAAAATATCGGTTATTCGTTGTCGGCGCCGACATTGCCTGTCAAACGATTTACGGCGCTTTTCGTCTCGTCCAATAGATACTTCAAAATACGGCGCGCCCAGACAAATTCCGTTCCCAGTAACGCAAGCGCAAGGGGAATTACGATGGTGGCGGGCCCAGGCAGCACCATCATCGCAACGCCGATAATCAGCAATGTTACGCCCGCCACAAGCACGAAAATCTTTCGCGCATTTTTCGTTGCGTACAGCGCCGCATAAGACAAATCCCCGGCCATGGCGTTAGCATAGGATTTCACCTCCATGTACGCCCTTCCAACAGAAGCAAGCAAGAAGGCGCCCGTGGCGGGAAGCACCAAGTAAGCCAGCACTGTGTTCGCCATCGGCAACATGGGCGAATCTGTGGCGCGCAAAACGATCAACACGCTGTACGCCAAATAATAGAACAAGAAAAAGACGCCCTCGTTACGTGAAATGGCCGCATGAGTGAGAAATACGGGAAGGCACACCACCGACACTGCCAGCATAATGGGCATGTCAAAGAAAACGGCATTCTCAGACAGGGAAAGACCGCCGGGAGAAACCAATCCGGCAACGGCAAGCACGCCAAGAATGTTAAAGATGTTACTGCCCACAACGTTGCCTACGGCAATATCGCGCTCTCCCCGCATACTGGCCACTACCGATGTGGCCGCCTCGGGCAGCGAGGTGCCCGCAGCGACGAGGGTCAAACCGATGCTTAACTCGCTCACACCCCAAAAACGGGCGATAGAAACCGCGCCATCCACAAACCACCGGGCGCCGATTAAAAGCAATAAGAGTCCCAACAGTATTCCAAAAACTGAAAATGCCGTCATGCGCGGTGAAAACCGTTCTTTTACTTTCGGTTCATTGTTGTCCGTGACGCGCTCGTGCTTTTCTCTCGAAAAAGCGCCAAGCGCAAATACGTATAACGCCAATAACAGCAGCATAATGAGGCTTTCCACACGGCTGACGGCGCAATTCCGCGCGAATAACCATGCAAGCCCCGAAACTGCAATCATCACCGGCACGTCAAAACGAACAAGGCGTTGGGTGACCGCCAAGGGCGTCACTACTGCAGAAAGCCCAAGGATAAATAGAATATTGAATATATTGCTGCCCACCACGTTGCCCACGGCAATGTCAGCCTGCCCGGCAATGCCCGCCTTGATGTTCACGGCAAGTTCAGGCGCGCTTGTGCCAAAAGCGACAATAGTCAGCCCAATCACAACCGGCGGAATACGCATCATCCCCGCAAGACGCGACGCGCCGCGCACGAGCCCTTCAGCGCCCGCCACAAGCAGAAGCAGGCCAACCAAAGCAAGGAGAACTTGGGTCATATACTGTTCCTCAGGCATCTCGCCAACGTATGTATTATACAATCATGCGATATAACGTTTGCGGCAACCAATCGAGAGACGCATACGCGCCCAACTCCCGGCGGGAATAACAGCCCATCTCCCGCTGTTAGTATTCGCACTTGTGGGAAAGAAAAGCAGAAAAGGAGGAGCATTATGCGTTGCATTTACTGCTTGACGGCGGCGGCAATCTTGTTCATGGGTCTTGCAGACAATGCTTCGGCCCACCGCTACATTCCAAACAGGGGGGTGCATACCGAAGCGGCCACGGCCATACCCATAGGCGACATTGATGTCTCGCAGGTGGTCTATCACAGGGCAACTGATGAGACGCCTTCCATCTGGCTCAGTTTTGACGCCGACGCAGGGACTGTTGCCAAGATTCAAATGGGCGTCCCTTATATTGCCGAACTTGAAGGGTACCGCCCGGCTTTCGCGCTGCTCGGCAGTGACATGCCCGCATTGAACGGCATGGCTTTCCCGCTGCCAAAGGGATACGGCGGCATTCTTTACACCACGGATGACATTGAAACGCCGGCAGTTTTTGACGAAGTGTTTACCGGAACCGAGTCGTGGATATTTGAAATGCAATCCATTGAATTGCCCAAAGACGGGAAGTATTATATCGTCGGTTTTGTCCCCTCTGGGGAGAAGGGCAA
>DSBB01000334.1 GCA_011046175.1 Candidatus Hydrogenedentota bacterium
CGGGGCGGACGGCATCTACTGGTGGTGGTATCCCGGCGGGTTCCGGGTCAACGAGCGCAGCGACTACGGCGTCATCAACCCCAACGGCACCGACCGTCCCGTGACGCGGGTTATCAGGGAATACGGCCCGCTGTTCACGGAGGCGCCCGATGCGCCGCCTGTGGACGTGTGGCTCACCTTCGACCGCGACGCCCACACCAACGGCCTGTCCGGCGTGTATACGGCGCTTGAAGAACTGTTCTGGGCTGCCATTGAATTGGGACGCGCCCCCGGCTTGCGAACAGAAGCGACCGGAACGGACTCCACCAACTGTCCGCCCCTCGCCGTGGGCAATTCCCCGTGGAACGGAAGCAACCCGCCCAAATATCTCGACGCCTTCTTCGACCTTGTCGAGATGCAGACGGGAGAAGATGCATGGGCACGTGTGCTCCCCGGCGACACCATTCCCCTGACCCCCGGACAACCCGCAACACTGAGCGTAACTTTTACCAACCTCGGTGAAGCCGCGCTGATTCCCCCCGCCGACGCAGGCGATACCCCCGGCGGCGTGTATCTCACCGTGTCCGGTGCTGTTAAAACCGCCATCCCATTACCCAACCGCCTCAACCGCTTCGAACAATGCCAAGTTGAAATCAGCCTGAGCGAAACGCCCCTGACAGAAAACACGGCTATCGTTCTTTCATTTGAAGCAAAAGACAGAACGCCCTTCGGAAAGCGGTTTAGGTTGGAATTACAGCCAAAGCAAGAATGAGGCATGCATGCCGCATTCTTTTACGCGCATTCCTTGTTGAAGTGCGCCTGTCACGGGGTAATTGACATGCGTCACGTTACACGTTACAATTAGTGCATGATTAAGACGTTTGCAGACCGTCATACCCACGAGTTGTATCTTACGGGCAAGTCGAAACGCCTTCCTTCTGAAATTGTCCGGCGCGCAACGCGGAAACTGGAGTATATTGATTTGGCGCGCGCCTGGAAGATTTGAAGACGCCGCCGGGAAACCGGCTGCATGAACTTGAAGGCGACCGCAGAGGCTTTTTCTCGATAGCAATAAATGATCAGTGGCGTATATGCTTTCGTTTTGTCGCCGGACACGGTTATGATGTTGAGATTATGGATTATCACTGACAGGAGACAGCTATGAGCATTCCAAATGCAAAGAAACGGAGCGTCCGCCCCACGCATCCCGGGGAAATGCTTCGCGATGATTTTCTTCCCGAATACGGCTTGAACGCAACGCTTCTGGCGCGATACTTGGGGGTATCCCGCCAGACGGTGAATGAATTGCTCCGGGAGCGTCGCGCGCTCAGCCCGGAAATGGCCCTCCGTTTGGCGCGTTTTTTTGGCAATTCACCGGAGTTCTGGCTGAATGCGCAGCGCGCCGTTGATTTATGGCGCGCAGAACGTGCTTTGAAAAAAGAGGTGGCGCGGATACACCCCGCCCATCTGACATGATGCCAAAGATACAATGGCCGCTTTTGGAAACGCGCCTATGGTCTCCAAGCAGTTCAATGGGTTCGTCGCCCCGAGCCGTAGCGGAAACCCAACATGGATGGATAGTGTGCATATTACAGAGTGGAACAATGATAACAAAGTATAGTGCGGCCTTATTGGTATTTGTGGGGGCTTTGTCATGTGTGGCCATGATGGGAATGACGTGTCCGTCGTGGCGGGAAGCGGATGGAGAGAGCATATCTCTCAAAGCGTTCCTGGGCGCGGGGTGTGGCGGTTGCCGGGTGATAGCGGACGTGGAACCGGAAGATGACGATGAGGATGTCCCGTATGAGGGCGAGGGGGAAGGGGAACCGTCCGAAGATGAAGAACCGCCGGATGAACCAGCCGATGCGCCGCCGTTGCATGTGGTCAACCGGCAGCGGGTAAATCCCTATAATGTCATCCATGTGCCGAGGCCCTATCCCGATGCGCTGCATGTGCCGTTGCGCACGGATTTCTTTGTGATGGTGGGCACGGAGGACGAGTCGGATGCTGTCGAAGCGGATTCGGTGTTCATCACCCTGCATCCGGACGGCGGTGACGCCTTCCCGATTCTTGAGCGAAATCAAACCTTTCCTGTTGGGTATTCAGGCGAACTGTTTTTTACGAACGATAACCGCTATGGCCCCGCATTGGCCATCTATGTGGATTCGCAGGTTGCCTTGATGCCGGAAACGCGGTACCGGATACGGGTGCGGGCAACGTCCGCTCGTGGCGCGTCCATTCCGGCAGACGAACAGTCTTGGTTCTTCAAAACCGAATCAGCGACAACCACACATGCGCTGACCTTTTCGCTTGATCTTGCGCGTGAACCCGATGTCCGGTGGCATGGGGAGTTTTTTAATTCCCTTGCCAAACCGGCGTTCTGCACCAGTTCGCGCAGCCGGCTTGCCCATTACGACCTTATTGCCCAAGCGCAGGAGACGTATCCCCACGCCTGGAACCTGCAACGGGACGCGTATCTTTCAGGTTTTGAACACCAGTTGAACCCGTTCAAGAATTTCCCGAACATTGTGCGGGAACAGGAGACCCGGCGCATTACTGAAATCACGCGGGAGAACGGTGAGGTGCTGCTGTATGTGGAAG
>DSBB01000307.1 GCA_011046175.1 Candidatus Hydrogenedentota bacterium
ATGTGAATACCGCGCCGCCGGAAGTGCTCGAATGCATACCCAATCTGAGCAGCAGCGACATTACCTTGATCCTCAATTATCGCGCCGGGGAAGATGGATTGTTGTACAGCCGGGACGATCTCGGTTTTACCAACATGGAGGACTTGTCCAACAAGACGGGGATAGTGGGAACTTCCCGCGAATCTTTGGACAAGTATTGCAAGTGCACCTCTTCTTACTTTAGGATCACGGGAATCGCGACACGGCGCAGCGGGCGCATTCGCGCGGTGTGTTCGGCGGTGGTGTCGCTTGCCCGCGGCCCGTCGGTTATTCTTGAATGGCAGGAGAAGACGCTTGGCTCGTAAAATTACATACACAGGGATATTGCAGGTTGACGCCTATTCCATCTCGTTGTTGCGCTTTCATTTGTCCGGGGGCGCGCCGCGGGAAACCGCTTTTCTGCGGGTTGCCGGCGATTGGAGCGAGCCGGAAGCCTTGGGAAAGGCGTTGTGCGATTTTGTCGAGGATAATGATTTGAAGCAGGACACGATTTACAGCGTCCTGCCCAGATACGATGTTACCACCCGTATCATTACGCTGCCTTCCCATGATCCCAAAGAGATTGCGGGAATGGTGCGTTTCAGCGCCGAGGAATATGTCCCTTACACGGTTGATGAAGTGATAATTGACCAGTGTATTTTGCGCAAGCTTGAAACGGGCGAAGCGGAAACGCTTATTGCCATTGCGCACAAAGATGTGGTGGAAAAGCATCTGGCCGCGTTGCGGGCGGCCGGGATTGCCCCCGCCAAAATCTTGTTAAGCGCCGCCTGCATCTATTCCGCCGCGCTGGGCACGCACAAGAAAGCCGCGGAACGGTACGCGCTGGTCAGCCTTTCGGCGGGAGGCATCGAAATTACCGTCATTGACAACGGCAATCCTGTTTTTACCCGCGGCATCGCAACCGTGCAGGATTGGCGCGAGATTGCGGAGAATCCGGACGCCGCCGGAGAGAGCATGGTTGACATGGGCGGCGCGGAAGAGCTGGCGGTGGAATTGCGCGGCTCGCTTTCGGCCTATCAACGGGAGATGCAGGACGAGGCGGGCATAGACACCGTATATGTGGCCTGTGCTTATGCAAAGACGGGCAGGCTTTGTGAGTCGTTGTCAAGAAAAATGGATAAGGATTGTAAACCCGCAACGTTTATACTTGAGGCGCTTGGAACGGCGGCGCCTGATTTGCCCGGATTGCCCATCGAGGCGGTGGGCGGGTTGATGGAGGCGAAGGGGCGCGCAGCCGTTCAAATCAATCTGCTGCCGGAACGAGAAGTGGAGGCGCGCAGGATAGAGAGCGTCAAGCGGATATCCGGCTATATCGCCTCGAGCGCCGCGGCAATCCTGGTTTGCCTTGCCGGCCTGTATTTTCAGGCAGTCTATCAACGCCAGAGCATGATCCGAGAGTTGGAGCAGCGCATCGCCGTCATCGAACCCAATGTGCGCGGGATTACGGAAAAGAAGGAACAACTTAAAATACTGCGCCGTCAGGTGGATAGAAAGGGGTCGGTCATAGAACAGTTGGCGCGACTCGTTCAAGCCGCTCCGGACGGGCGTCTCAATTTCACGCGACTTTCGTTGCGTCGCGGCGACGGTATTGATGTATGGGGACGCGCAAAATCTTTTACCGATATTGCCGAATTCACCACCAATATACGCAATCTCGCCGACATGCATTTGGAATTCTTCAGGCAGGCCGCGATTGTCTATGACCAGCAGACGATGGAAAGGGACAAGCCGGTTTTTTCGTTTCAGGTTGGCGTGCCCATGCTGGAGGACGACAATGATTCCTGAGATATTGGAGAAAATACTTCAAACTTGGCGCAATCTGTCGGAGCGGGAACAGCGTCTTGCCGTGCTTACGGTAATCGCTGCGACGCTCATGATCGTCTTCTTTACATTTCGGCGCGCGCAGGACCGCATTGACGATCTGGATAGAGAAATAGACATACTTGAGGAACAGCTGGTTTCCTTTACAGGACATCTCGGCCACCGTGATTTCATCGAGGCGCAGTACGCCGCCATAGCCGCGCAACATTCAAGCGAATGGACGGAAGCGGAGATTCATGACAGGTTGCGGCAGGAAATATATCGGCTCGCCAAAAACGACCCGCCGCCCCTTGATGAAAGGGGCATCCCCATTGACGTTGCCGCCCGAAGCGGCAATCTGGTGGAAATTTCCATGGGCAAGGGACAAATGACGGAGGGGGGCGTGGGATACCGGGAATACAGGATTAATTTGCGCATTCAGCCGACCTATCTGAACAATATCATTGAATTCCTGCAACGGTTGCATAACAGCCCGCAATCGTTGCGTATAGACGCCCTTGACCTGAATCGCGCCCCTGAAAGCGACATGGTGGCGGCCAGCGTGGACATCAGCCGCATCGTGGCGGACGGCGCGCCCATGCCGCAGGGCGCCGCAACAGTTGCGTCTTCCAGCGGAGTAGGACGCATACCCCTGCGTGCGGATAGTTGGGAGGCGTTCGGCGCAACAATTCAAGATGACGAAAGCGCTTCACTGCGCGCTCACGGAGCAGTAACC
>DSBB01000250.1 GCA_011046175.1 Candidatus Hydrogenedentota bacterium
CTCAAGTACATACCCCCTTTTATCATTTTATATGTCCTGTGTGTTTCATGGGTCGCGCAATCCCGCAATGTAGCCGCCACACTTGTTGTGTTTGGGTCCGGGTCACAGGCGAACCCGTGCCGGCTGTGTTGTCCATTTCCGTGTTTTTCCGCGAGGCGGCTTTTGGGCGCGCCAATCTATCGCAGATGAAACTCATGGCCATCTTCCGGACGTATCAAGAACGGGAGGCCTTCATTACTCCAAGCGATGCGTATTTTGGAAAGAAACCATGTTTTGCCCTTATCGTTGTTTCCCTGAAAGAAAAGCCATGAGGCGCCGTCATCATCAACGAACACGCCCGGATGTCCTGACTCACTGTGGTTCCATGCGCCTTCCGGGCCGTTGGGAAGAAGCGGCTCCAGAGACAGGCGTTCCCATGTGATGCCGTTATCGGTGGCGGCGGCGCCGATCTGTTGCGGGTTGTTGTTGTATCCCCCGGCGTAAAACATAATGTAACGGTTGTTGTGTTTGATTATTGTCGGGGCTTCAATACAGTCCGTTTCCCAAGGCAATACAGGCTCGAGGATGGGCGCATCACATCGTTGCGTCCAACTATTGCGCTCAAATCCCGCTGATACCGGCGCGGTGGCGACAAAAAGCATCTGTCGCTTCATTTTAGGATCGCGTGTTGCACCGTACAGGAATGCCGTATCACCGTCAATGTATACTTCGGCGTCAATGGCGCGTCCGATAGTCCAATCACCCGTGGGAGCGAAAATCGGGTTTGTTTTATTCCGTTCAAAATGCACCCCATCCTCGGAAACAGCGTGACAGAGCGCGTCGTTCGGACCGTTTCCGTAGGTTTGATAAAAAATATGCACCTTTTCATTATGCACAAGCGCGGCGGGCGCCGCAGCGCCCTTTTGTTCGTAATCAGTGACTGGGGCGAGTTCTCCTATTTTTCGCCAGTGTGTCAAATCATTGCTTTCGGCGATACCGATAACGACACGGTCGGGTTGCCGC
Organism: Candidatus Hydrogenedentota bacterium; assembly: GCA_011046175.1. Classification (GTDB taxonomy): domain Bacteria; phylum Hydrogenedentota; class Hydrogenedentia; order Hydrogenedentales; family CAITNO01; genus SLFT01. The sequence continues at coordinate 1,003 of DSBB01000250.1, forward strand.
ACCGAATAATACATCAGGTAACGTCCCGCGAAGCGAACCACGTCCGGGTCTTTTGCAAACGGTCTTCCATAATCGGCGTCAGCGTAATACATGGCAGGTTGATAGGCGGGCGCCGAATTCCGCCCATCGCTTTTTATTTGGATTTTGCGGCTTGTTCCGGTCACATTGCGTATGAGTTCCGTCTCCTTGGGATCGTAAGGCGTTCCGTCTTTGCGAAACACATCATGAAACCAAGGCGTCGGTTCATCCGTGTATTTCTTGTCCCATGAATCCCACGGGTAGATGGTCTGGGAACGTCCGTTGACCAATCCCCAGTTGATGGCGCCCACGTTCTTTTCCTTGAAATAGGGCAGAATGGTTTCAAAGGTGCTTCCCGAACCCCTTGACATGTATTCGGTGCATATCAAGGGGCGCCCGGACTGTTCCAGAAATTCCGTCGCCCGCCGCGCCGCCGCCAGCGGGCCGTAGGTGTGGAACGTGATAATGTCCGAACGTTCCAGCATCATTTTGTCCAGCGGATGCGTTGCGCGTTGCGGGTTGCCCACATCCACCCATATCCCGGCGGTAAGCGGCTGTGACGGGTTTGCTTCCCGCGCCCAGTCAAAGAGTTTGCCCAACAGGATGACGTGGGCGTTTTCCTTGTCTTCCCGCGACCAGCCTTCCTCGTATTGCGGCGTGGGATTGCCGGGCTCGTTCAGCAAATCCCAGGCGAGAACACGCTTATCACTCTTGAACCGCGTCAGTATCGCGGCAAGATAAGGCTTGAGTTCTCCGTATCGTGACGGGTCTTTCTGAATGTCAATATGAGGACTCTGCACCCAGCGGGAATTATGCACGTGTGGAACAGGTTCCTTTTGTGGACCCAGTTGCGGGTATGGATCCCACACACTGTCAAAAAGAACCAGCATTGTTCGTATGCCATGCTTATCGGCAATGGCCAGATAGGCGTCAATCCGTTTTTCAAAACCTGCCGCATCCGCCTGCCAGAGCAGGTCGTGAAGATAGACGCGCATGGCGTTGTAGCCGACCGCCGACGCCCAGCCCAGTTCGCGATCAATGGTTTCCGGGTCAAATGTTTCCTCCTGCCACATCTCCAACTGGTTTGATGCGGTGCTGGGAACAAAGTTTGCCCCCACAATCCATTGCTGTTGCGCATACCATTCATTCGCCTTTTCGACGGGCCAGCGACCGGCGTCCTTTTCCCAATCCGCTTCTGCATGGGCACAACCTGCCGCCAAAGCACCACAACCAAACACTGTTGTGAGAATAATCATGCTTCTATTCATTTTTTGTTCCTTTTATTATGAAGGTAACAGGGTTATTGAGAATCAGATTTTATCAGGGTATTCCCTGCGATTTCGATCACGATTTCCGGTTGCGCGATATCCAACGGCGTAAGCAGCCCCGTCGCCTCTATTTTTCCCTTCAGATACTGTTTCACAATATACACGGGAAGACAGGCGGTAGCCGAAGCGCCATCACGAAACATCATGAAACGGTTTTCTTTTTTGTTCTCTGCAACGGCAGTTACTTCAAGCAGGCATTCCTGTCCGACACCTTCCGCAA
>DSBB01000046.1 GCA_011046175.1 Candidatus Hydrogenedentota bacterium
CATTTGGCCGGTCCGGAGAGCGAACTGAACCAGGACGGAATACCCAAATGCGAGAAAGCCTTGAAGTCCCTCGGGATTGACCCGGCCGTTATTGTCAGTTCTCTGGGCAATTCCACTGTCGGGGCGGCAAGCGCAAACCAATAGCGTTCCAATGCGTACAGCGCCCGCAACTTGGAAAAACGTACGCAACATGCCGGATTTCTTGTCTTGTGTCGTGATTCCCGAACAATACCAACGTCAACATGTTTTCGGAGGATGTAACCATGTCCCATGTATTCACTGTCATATTTTGCATCTCTGTTATATGCATCACCGGACATGTCGCCGCGTCAGCGAATGAGCAAGGTATTGCGGACACCCCGTTTGCCCAGGAATACCGAGAATTTCACCAACATGAAGATAATTCGTCCGCCAATGATACTCGCGCAATCGCCGTGGACGGCGACAATATTGTTTGGACGGCGACTGCCGCGGGCATTTACCGATTGAACAAAACGGGTGTCTGGCAAAACATGCTGGAATCCCGGAATGCCGGCCCTGCCTTCGCCGCTGCCGCCGACGCCAATGGCGATGTATGGTTTGGCGCATGGAACGGACTGTATTCCAGTAACCGAACCGGCGCGCTTAATAAAGTGGCGGATGTTAACGAGCCGATAAGCGCAATTGCGTTTTGCGACGCCCAGGCCGTGGCAATGGGTCCATACGGCCTATGGTTGTGTGAACGGGGCCGATGGACAAAACATACGGGTCCGTGGGCAAACACCGCCAACGCCATTGTCTGTGAGGGCGACGGAACCTTTTGGGCGGCTACCGGTCACGGCGCGTTTCAATTTCGGGGCGCGGAAATAATGCGGCATTTATACGATGAAGCGGCGCTTCTTACCAACGACCTCAAAGGCGTGGCCATTGCGCCGGACGGCGCGATGTGGCTGGGCGGCTTCGGAGGGCTGGATGTGTACGAAAAAGGACGGCGGAAACAGTCGTACAGCCCGAGGGAAGGATTGCCGCACAGTGATGTGCGGCGCATTGCATTTCACCCTGACGGCACACTATGGGCATGCACCGCCCTGGGCGTGGCGCGGCTGAAAAATGGCGCGTGGTCGTTGCGGCACAGTTTGCGATGGCTGCCTTCTGTTGATGTGCGCGATGTCGCTTTTGACGCGCAGGGCGCGGCGTGGGTCGCCACGGCAAGGGGCGTCGCAGTCATAAAACGGCGGATGATGACGCTTGCGGAAAAGGCGGAGCATTATTATCGGATTCTGCTGGAACGGAAAGTGCGCGACCCGTGGATCGTGGGCATCAGCCGTCTCATGAAACAAGGGGACGTGTCCACCTCGCTTCACGAAGATGAGGATAATGACGGTCAATACACCAATCTTTATCTGGCGATGGAGGCGTTTCGTTACCAGGTGACCGGCGATCCCGAGGCGCTGGCGCGGGCGCGGAAGGCGGCGGAAACCATGGAGTTGTTCCAGACCGTTACCGGTACGACAGGTTTCATTGCCCGCACCATTGTGCCGCCGGAATGGGCGGCGCCGGATACGCCGAATCCGCACAGACTTCATGATCGCAACCGCACGTATACGGAACGGCAAATCGCCGACATCCACACACGCGATCCGCGCATGAAGCCGGTGGAAGAGCGCTGGCGCGCCACTGCGGACGGCAAATGGCTCTGGAAGGGAGACACAAGCTCCGATGAGATTTGCGGGCATTTCTTCGGGTATTACATCTTCCATGAATTCGTCGCGCAAACGGAGCAAGAAAAACAACGCGTCGCCGAGTTGGCGCGGCGCGTCATGGACTACATAATCGAAGGGGGATATGTATTGCGCGACACAGACGGCACGGCTACGCGCTGGGGCGTGTGGTCGCCGGAGATGCTCCTAGGCAACGGCGATTGGTATGCGGAAAGACGCATCAACGCCACGGAGCTGTTGTGTTTCCTGAAAACAACCGCGCATCTTACCGGAGACGAGAAATATGAGCGCGAGTACAGGCGGCTCATGGATGAATACGGCTATCTCGAGCTGGCGCGCGCGCCGAAGCCGACCAATCCCGCCGAACGCACCTGCATTGATTCGGAACTGCTTGCGCTTGTCTTTCCCGCGTTGTTAGGCGTCGAAACCAACCCCGTGATACGCGAGGCATATCTTCAAGGACTGCATCAATGGTTCGGCCAGGTGGAAAAGGATTACAGCCCCTTCTTCAATTTCACCTGCGGGGCGTATGGCGTAAAAGATTTCGGTTTGGAGAAATGTGTGGCGTTTTTACGCGATGCGCCGCTCGATCTGATTTATTGGACAGTGGACAATCGGCAGCGTGAAGATGTTACTTTGGTGCGTTATCCCGAGTTGTACGGCTGGCAAACGGACCGCTTGTTGCCCGCGAGCGAGCGATATGTGATGCGATGGGACAAGAATCCCTATGACGCCGTCAACGGTTTTGACGGATACTGTGAAAGCACCGGCGTATACTGGCTGCTGCCTTACTGGATGGGGCGTTATTACGGTTTCATCGAAGCGCCCGAATCACAATAGCGCCGTTTGAATAGCGCCAACATCA
>DSBB01000291.1 GCA_011046175.1 Candidatus Hydrogenedentota bacterium
AATCTGGCTATGCCGCATTCCTGGCCATGAGCGAAATAATTAATATCAATATGGTCAAGATACTTTACAGTAGAAAATATATGTGCTATAATGTTAAGTATGCTTACTATTTGTTTCTATTGTATATGCCACCTGCCAAACGCAGGTCGGCGCTGGTTCTGGAAAACAACGCCTCACGCGGGCAACGTGCGCTTTAACGCGGGCGTGATGTTGGCAATAGAACGGCAATCTTTCAGCGGGAAAGGATGAATCCAGGGAACGAAGCAAAAGAACTTTGATGTTCGCGTAAAGACCACGAACGTGACAGATTACGCTCACGTGCCCGGCGGCGGCAACGTGCTCTTCATGGGTGGTCACGCGACATTCATCCGCTACCCGGGCGAACGGTTCCGGATGACGACGGACAGCGCGCGTATCTTCGGTCGGTATGACCGGGTGATGGGCGGTTTTTGATATGCCTGGCGTCGTGCGCTAAATCAATTTGTCAACACCGGGAACGGCAACAGGCGGCACAGGCAAATCACCCATTGCATACGCCGGCGGCGTCAGATCGAGCTGCGACTCGTTCAACGCCCAGTCCCAGGTTACCTCCTGACCTGTGTACGCCGACATGCGCCCCATGATTGCCGCCAGTGTGCTTTCCGCGAGGGCGCGCCCTTCATTAAGCGGCGCGCCCGAGCGGATGGCGTCCACCAAGTCCGCGTGTTCCTGTTCATACGGATTTGCGTCAGGACCGCGGAAGCGGTACGCTTCCCCGCCGCTGATGCTGCGTCCGGGATCGGCAACACCTTTTGCGCCCACTATATGTTCGCCAACGCGCTTGTACGTGTCGCTGTTCTGCCGACACAAACTCTGCACACGAATACCTCCGGGATACTCGAACTCAACGGAAAAATGGTCGTAAATATGCCCGTATTCCGCGCCCGTACGCTGGGAGCGCCCTCCCATGCCAACCGCTTTGACAGGGTGCGCCTGCAAAACCCAGTTGATCACATCAATATTGTGCAAATGCTGTTCCACAATATGATCCCCCGACAACCAGGTGAAATAATTCCAGTTACGAATCTGCCACTCCATGTCTGACCAATCAGCCTCTCGCATAACAGCGGGATAGTAATCATAGTCTCCAATCCAATAACAAGCCGCGCTGACAATATCCCCGATTGCGCCATCATGTATTCGCTTGACAATGTCCACATAGGGAGGCTGATGGCGCCGTTGCGCACCGGAAACAATGGAGAGTCCTTTCTTTTCAGCCGTGTTAACGGATTCAAGCACGGAACGAATCCCTGCCGGGTCCACTGCGGCGGGCTTTTCCATAAAAACATGTTTGCCCGCTTCCACAGCCGCGGCCAGATGCAACGGCCGAAAGCCGGGAGGAGTGCATAAAAATACAACATCCACGTCGCTGTTGATAACATGTTTATATGCATCCCAGCCGCTAAAACATGAGTCTTCTGTGGCGGTAAAACGCCCGCCCAGCTGACGAAGTTTTTCCAGCCCTGTTTGCAGGGCGTCGGGAAACAGGTCGCCAACAGCGCTGATGCTGACATGCTGCGTTGCGTTAATGCAATCCCGCGCAGCGCCCGTCCCACGCCGTCCACATCCGATCAAACCCACCTTAAGCGGCATTTCCTCCGCATTAGCTGCGCCCCATGCGCCGGTTGTCACTGCCATGCCCAGCACTGCGGCTTGTCCCATAAATACACGACGGGAAGTTGTTCCCTTGCCAGATGATTTTTCCATTTAACATCTCCCAAAAATGTTTGCCGTCCCGCAATTATTATTACACGCATGCCCTCTTTTTCTCTTACCAAGCCATAATATTGCGACAATACATCCCAACAGGAAAATATCGCCTGATTTATTTCCATTTTTTGATGTTGAACCACAAAAAAGGATTCTCTTTTCTTTTGTCCTTTCTTCCCCTTCGCCTTCATTCTCAACACCACCCCCGCCTTCACCTTCATTTTCACCTTCCACCGCGCCCTCACCCTCTGCCTCGCCTTCCACTTTATTCTCGCCCTCCTCCTCCTCGCCCTCTGTTTCGTCCTCGATATCCGGTTCGCCTTCACCTTCACTGGCAACAATCTCACACATTGAAACGTCCTTTGAAACCGTTTCACCGCGCCCGATATAAATGCTGTGCGTTTCGGTTCGATACTGCGACGCCTCTATCTGCAACGTATACGCGCCTCCTCCCAAAGCCGGCATGGCGTACACGCCATTGGTATTATTCGTTACCGGCGAATGGTCCGCCGGCTGAATGGACACCGTGGCGGCGGTTAGCGGCACACCTGTATCCTCATCTTTTACCGTGCAAAACAACGCCGCTGCCTGGCCAAGGGACTGCCCATATCCTTTCGGCGCCGCTGGGTCCGTATGACGCGGCGTATATCCCTGCGCGTCGTTATACGCAAAGTCAGTGACGCGAGCTAACGGCATTTCCGCATCCCAACCTGTTGCTGAAACGGTGAAACACAAACGCGCAATTTCGGTCTTGGTGTCGGCGTCCGAAAATGTATTACTTGTCGCTGAAAATTTTACAAGACCGTTTTC
>DSBB01000274.1 GCA_011046175.1 Candidatus Hydrogenedentota bacterium
ATTATATAGAACCTTTAGGGTTTCGGGTTTCGGGTTTCGGGTCTAGTTTGTCAAACATCACGATTTCCCCCGGATTTCGCTGTAACGAACGGATTAAACAGGACAACATTTTGCCCACATCCTGTGTCATGTTCCATAAGATCGTTGCCTTTTCACGGACTAAAAAGTTCAAGCGAACAGCAATGGTGATATGCGTTTCAAGTTCAGCAAGAGAACCACGGGCAATACTGAGATGATGTACATAGCCTCCACGGTGAACACGGCCATACCCTTCGGCAATATTTGCCGGCACTGAAACCGCCGCTCGCTGCATCTGACTCATCAAACCATATTTTTCCTCTGGCGGGAACTCCCGGGTAAGTTCATATACCAAGACGACCATATCAACCGCCTTCTTCCATACATCCAATTCTCGATATGTTTTCACAAACCGAAACCCTATACCCTATACCCTATACCCTATACCCTAAACCTCATCTTCCCAGTCTTCGTCCTCTTCAAATTCGCGGTTCAGGAGTTCGCGCACTTTCGCGACAATGCCGTCCGTGTCAATGTGGTGCATGTGCATCAGGTCTTCGGGATAGCCGTGGGGACAGAAGGTGTCGGGGATGCCCAGTTTGGTGAAGGCGCATCCCTTGCCGCTTTCGGCGATGACATCGGCGACGGCGGTGCCCAGTCCGTTAATAACGTTATGATCCTCGACGGTGAGGATGCGGCGCGTTTCGAGAACCGCCTTGAGCACCGCATCGTCGTCGAGCGGTTTCAGGGTATGCATGTTGAGCACGCGCGCCGAGATGTCGCTCTCCTGTTTGAGGATGTCGGCGGCCTGCACGGCATGGAACACCGTTGCGCCGGTGGCGATGATGGTCAGGTCAGTGCCGGAGCGCATCTCGATGGCCTTGCCAATCTCAAAGTCATAATCTTCCGATTTGTTTACGTTCGGCTCGAAACCGCGTCCGATGCGGATATATACCGGCCCATTGATGTCCATGCACGCCTTGACGGCTTTTGCTGTTTCAATGGCGTCCGCGGGCACAACCACGGTGAGATGCGGAAATGCGCGCACCACGGCATAGTCTTCCGTGGCATGGTGGGTGGCGCCGCCGGAGCCGAACGAGATGCCGCCGTGGGTGGCGATGATTTTTACGTTCAGTTGCTGATAGCAGATGTCGGTGCGCAGGAACTCACAGGCGCGGGCGGACGCGAACACGGAGAAGGTGGACACGAAGGGGATGAGTCCTGCCTTCGCGAAACCCGCCGCCACGCCCATCATATTTTGCTCGGCAATGCCGAAATTAAAAAACCGGTCGGGATAGGCGTCGCCGAAGGTGCCGATCTTGGTGGACTTGGCGAGGTCGGCGGACAAGCCGACGATTTCAGGATACTGCGCGCCGAGGTCTGTCAGCACAATGCCGTAAATCTCGCGCTGCGTCATTTTATCCGCGTCATAGACGGTCCAGGTGACGGTGCTTTCCGTTTTAGCCATAGTAGTTATTCTCCAATCGAATTCTTTGCTTTTTCGACCAGTTCCGCGCTCAGGCCGCCATAGTGCCACGCCGGATCGTTTTCCATGAAATCCACGCCTTTTCCTTTAATCGTGTCGCAGAGCAGCATGACGGGCTTGCCCTTGACTGTCTGCGCGTATTCGATGGCTTCGGCCAGTTGGTCGAGATCATGACCGTTCACCTCGCGCGTGTCGAACCCGAAGGCGCGCCACTTGTCCGCGAGCGGTTCCAGACTCATGACCTCCTCGGTCGGCCCGTCAATCATCATGTGATTGCGATCCTGTATGACAATCAGGTTGTCGAGTTTGTAATGGGACGCGCTCATGGCGGCTTCCCATATCGAGCCTTCATTACTTTCACCGTCGCCGATGATGCAATAGACCTTCCAGTCCTTCTTGAGCACGCGCGCGCCCAGCGCCATGCCCACCGCTTCGGGCAAACCGTGTCCCATTGAACCGGTGGACGCCTCGCATCCGGGCACCTTCAGACTGTCCAGATGCATGCCCAGCATGGAGTCGGTCTCATTGAACTTACGCAGTTCCTCCGGGTCGAAGAAGCCGCGATGGGCAAGCACCACCGCATGGCCAACGCCGCCGTGCCCTTTGCTCAACACAAGCCTGTCCCGATCTTCCCACTCCGGATTGGCGGGATCAATCTTCATGTATTTCCAGTAGAGCAGCGTCAGAATGTCCATCATGCTCAGCGAGCCGCCGATGTGCGCGCCGCCGGACCAGCCGGTAACGTCCACAGTATGGCGTCGTAGCGTTTTTGCCAAGGCTTCCATGTCCCGGCGTTCTTGATCGGTTAAAGGCATAGATTCACTTCCTGTTGTTTGTTGCCGCCATTTCAGATGAACTCATGTAATAGATTTTTAAGATTCTTTACGGCTTTTTTCAACACCTCATCATTCATTTTCTTGAAATACTCTTGCTTGTGAATAGGCTTATCAACTTTTCTTTCTCCCTCAAGCAAGGTTATGATATTTAAGTCAACATCAAAATACGAAAGTAACGTGTGGGTTGATTTACTGCCATAAATCAC
>DSBB01000160.1 GCA_011046175.1 Candidatus Hydrogenedentota bacterium
TGGGCACAATGACGTTTGGCAACGAGGCGGACGAACCCACGTCTCGCGCGCTGATGAAGGCCGCTTTTGACCGGGGCGTTAATTTTTTCGATTGCGCCCACAACTACAACAAAGGCTTGACCGAGGAAATCGTGGGCCGCTGGATAGCGCCCCATCGCAACGAATTAATCCTGACCACCAAAGTGTTTTTCCCCTTTGGCGGCGGACGAAACGACCAGGGTCTTTCCAGGCGGAATATCATCGCGTCAGTGGAGCGTTCCCTCAAACGCCTGCAAACAGACCGCATCGAGATACTTTACCTTCATCATTGGGATGAAAATGTTTCCTTAGACGAATCCCTGCGCGCCGTGAACACGCTTGTGGAACAGGGCAAGGTGTTGTATTTGGGCATATCCAACTTTGCGGCGTGGCAAGCGGCCACCGCCATCGGCATTACCCGACTGGACAACTACGCGCCCGTAATCTGCATTCAGCCCATGTACAGCCTTGTGAAGCGGCAGGCGGAGGTGGAGCTCCTGCCGCTGGCGGCTTATGAAAATCTGGCCGTGTTTCCTTATAATGCCATAGGCGCGGGTCTGTTGACCGGAAAATATCTGCGCGGCGAAAGCGGGCGGTTGCACGAAACGGAAATGTACGCGCAACGTTATGCCAACCCGCAGTATGTGGAGGTTACAAAACGTTTTGTGGCGTATGCGTCGCGCCGCGGCGTGTCGCCCGCCGCGCTGGCAGTGGCATGGGTCATGGCGCATCCCGCGGTGACCGCGCCGATCATCGGCGCGCGCAACCTTGACCAGTTCCGGGACACGGCGCAATGCCTCGATATGACACTGGGCGAAGAAGAACGCGCCGAAATCACGGCGTTGTCCATAGACCCGCCTTCCGCGACGGACAGGGAGTCCATGGACGCCATGAAAAAACGCGGATGGTAAACAATCACAGGAAAGGCGGAACCCATGGGTGAGTTCAGGACCACGGTAAAAGCGCTGACATCGAGCATCGAGTCGGTTGTGCTGGACAAATCGCAGGTCATCCGCACCGCCCTCGCCGCCGTGCTGGCCGGCGGCCATGTGCTGATGGAAGACGTGCCCGGCGTGGCAAAAACCATGCTGGCGCGGGCGATTGCATTGTCGAGCGGCTGCACCTATAACCGCATCCAATGCACGCCCGATCTTCTGCCGTCGGACATCACCGGCGTGTCCGTGTTCAACCCGAAAACGCAGGAATTCAACTTCCGCCCCGGCCCCGTGTTTGCCCAGATTCTGGTGGCGGACGAAATCAACCGCGCCACGCCGCGCACACAGGCGGCGCTGCTCGAGGCCATGGCGGAGGGGCAGGTTTCCATAGACGGCCGCACCTACAAACTGGAACAGCCCTTCATCGTTTTCGCCACCCAGAACCCCGTGGAGCATGAAGGCACTTTTCCGCTGCCCGAGGCGCAGCTCGACCGCTTCACGATGCGGCTTTCGGTGGGTTATCCCAGCATGTTCGCCGAGATGTCGCTCTTGGAAAAAACGCGCGTCGCGCACCCCATCGAAAAGGTCGCGCAGGTGACGGACGCCAAAACGCTGGTGAAAATGCAGGCGTCCATCAAGGAGATATTCGTGCATGAAAAGGTGCGGGAATATCTGCTGCGCATTGTAAGCCGCACCCGAGATTCCGCGCATCTGACGCTGGGCGCGAGTCCGCGCGCGTCCATGATGTTGTTTCGCGCCGCCCAGGCCCACGCCGCGCTGGCGGGTCGCGCCTATGTGCTGCCTGATGACATAAAAACGCTGGCGCGTCCGGTGTTGGAACACCGGCTTGCATTGAATCCGGAGAGCCGGTTGCGCCGTGTGACGGCGCAGGCGGTGCTGCAGGATATTTTGAAAGAGACGCCCGTGCCTTCGGGAACATACACGGGACGGGATTAACGTCGGGCGCGTGGTGGCGGCATTTGATCGATTCGTGATACACTACGAAATCTGAAACTGCAAGAAGACTTGCGTCTAAATCGTGAAGCAGGATATCTGTAATTATGGGATTGTTGAAGACATTGGGCCTTCAAAAGCTTTTGGGCAAGAGGTCCGTAGAAATTGAAGAGTTGAAGGAAGGCGCCCACGAAGACCACGAGTTCGAATTGACCAACGTGGGGCCCTATAAAATCGTTGCGCCCATCGGCAGCGGCGGCATGGGCACGGTGTACAAAGCGCTGGACCCCGCCAAAGACGTCACGGTCGCCATCAAGGTGTTGGACAGGCGCTACGACTTGGACAAAAAGCGGCGCAGGCGGGACTATCTGGGGCGCGAAATCATGATCGCCGCTTCTCTGAACCATCCCACGGTCATCAAAATGAATAAAGAAATAATCGTGCAGGAAGACAACGAGGGCAATTTGCGCCGCTGTCTGCTTATGGAATATATTGACGGTTTCAATCTTACCCATTACGTTAAGAATGATACGCTTACCTTGAAAGAAAAAATAAACATGGTCATCCGCCTTGCTGAGGGACTGGATTTCCTGCACCAGAACGGCGTGGTGCATCGTGATATCAAGCCCGCCAA
>DSBB01000029.1 GCA_011046175.1 Candidatus Hydrogenedentota bacterium
CCCTATGAGCATGTTGTGCGCGTTCTTGATTTGGCGCGCACTGTGGGCGCCCAACAAATAACGCTGCCGGTTGCGGCGGAGAAATAGCCCACTGCGGCGCGCCGCACCATGTCCGACATTGACGCGCTGGAAACGAAACGTTTCCCGTTGCGGGAGTTGCCGCGTTGCGGCTGTTAGTGATACGCTACAAGCATGAACGACACAAACATGACACAACCTCACAAACGACGCGGATGCGCCGGTTTGTTTATGGTCTTTATATTGATAGTCGGCGCCGGATGGGGCGCCGGCCTCGGGCTGTTTGTCTGGGTAGTGAATGAAACGAGCCGGGATGTTGCGCAGGAGCTGGCTGAATTCAGGCCGAAAGTAGGGAGCAAGGTTTACAGCGCTGACGGTCAACTGCTGGGCGAATTCGCGTTGCAGGAGAGGCAACTGGTCCGGTTGAGCGACATACCGTTGATTTTGCAGAAGGCCTTCATAGCCACCGAGGACCAGACCTTCTACGAGCACCGGGGCGTCAACCCGCTGGCCACCCTCAACGGGGTAATACTCCATACCATCCAAACCGGCCGTCCCCGGGGCGGCAGCACGATCACCCAGCAGGTGGTGCGCAATGTGGAAACGCTAAAAATAGGGCAGGAGCGAACCGTCGCGCGAAAGATGCGCGAGGCGATAGCCGCATTTCAGGTTGAACGAGAATTCACCAAAGACGAAATTCTCGAACTCTATTTGAATCAGATTTTTCTGGGGATCAGCGCTTATGGCGTGGAAGCGGCGGCGCAGCAGTATTTCGGCAAAAGCTGCCGCGACCTGACCCTCGGCCAGGCGGCCACCATTGCCGGACTTAACAGGGCGCCCAACCCGCGGAATCCCATTACCAATCCGAAACTCGCGCTCGCAATGCGAAATGTGGTGCTGGGGCAAATGCTGGAAAAACGGTTCATCACACAGGCTGAATATGAAGAGGCGTTGCAGGAGGATTTGGAAAGCGCGGTGGTGAGACCCGATGAAAACACTCCTCAATTGCGCGACTATTCCGTGAAAGGACGCTTCCGCGCCCCCTATTTTGTGGAAGAAGTGCGCCGCACCGTCTTGGACAGCTATGAGGCGGAACAGGTGTTCGAGGACGGCCTCGAGATATACACAACCCTAGATATGCGATTGCAGGAAATTGCCGAGCGCGTATTGCTCAAGGCGCTTGATGAGTTCGATGAAAAGCAGCGCGAGCGTTTGGAACGACAGGAAAAAATAGATGAATTCATGCCTGTGTCGGGCGGATTGGTTTGCATTGACAATCGTCCCGCCTACCGCGGCTTTGTGCGGGCCATGGTGGGAGGACGCGACTTTACCAGGGAAAAATTCAATACGGTTACGCAGGCGCGCCGTCAGCCGGGCTCCAGCATTAAGCCTTTCGTCTGGGCGGCGGCAATCGCCTCGGGATTTACGCCTTCATCCATCGTGGTGGATGCGCCGTTTCAGCGCGTCGCCCCGAACGGACTGATTTGGGCGCCCAAGAATTTCGACGGCGGATACAGCGGCCCGATTCCCATCCGGCTCGCATTGGAAAAGTCAATAAATATCATATCCATAAAACTGCTGGAACAGGTGGGCACCCCCCTGGTGCGCTCCTATCTCCAGCGTTGCGGCATCCCCACGGACGTTGAAGGGCTGACCATCGCGTTGGGCTCGGGGGAAGTGCGCGTTTTGGACCATGCCGTGGCGTATTCCGTTTTTGCCAATGGCGGCATGCGTTATGACCCGGTTATGATAACCGAGATAAGGGACCGGGACGGGGTGCAACGTTACAATTATCGTGACTACGCCAAGGCGGAGCAGGCCATAGACCCGAAAGTGGCGTATGTCGCGCTGCACATGCTCAAGGGCGTCTGTACACCGGGCGGCGACGTGGGACATTATCCGACGGGCTGGCGCACTCATGTGCTTGAAAGACCCCGGGCGGGCAAGACGGGGACAACCAATGAAAGCCGGGACGCATGGTTTTGTGGATTTACCACCGCATATACCACTGTTGTCTGGATAGGATACCGGGACAACCGGTCACTGGGGCGCGGCAGAGATTATACCGGCGGGCGGCTTGCCGCGCCCGTGTGGGTGGATTTCATGATGGAAGCCCATGAAGGCGTTCCGGTCACGGATTTTGAAACGCCGCCCGATATCGAATTTCACAGCGTCAACCGACTTACCGGGGTGGCCGGGGGCAATTATAAAGAAGCGTTCATCACAGGCACCGCGCCGCCCGCCTACTGGTATGGCGATGAATACGCTGCCGAGCCTGACTATACTTCACTTGACGACGACACGCATATCCCGCTCCTGGAAGCCTTGTAAAAACGAACTGGCACGTTGCTTGCGTTAACCTGGTGTTCAGATATGCCGCTTTTCTCCGGGTGTGAAAGAACCCCTTGTTTTTAATGAATTACCCGGTACACGGGGGATGCCATGCGCATGACTTGCATATAACAATACTTTTTAATCCGCCGCACAATCGCATCGACTCATA
>DSBB01000111.1 GCA_011046175.1 Candidatus Hydrogenedentota bacterium
GTCCTCATCCATAACGATGAGGCCGCCCGAACCCATGATGGCGCCCAGCTCCTGCAGGGACTCGTAATCCACCGGCACATTCAGGTATTCGCGTGGAATGCAGCCGCCGGAGGGGCCGCCTATCTGCGCCGCTCTGAACGCTTTTCCGCCCGGAATGCCGCCGCCGATGTCGTAGATAATTTCGCCGAGGGGCGTTCCCACGGGCACTTCCACCAGTCCGGTGTTGTTTACCGCCCCGGCAAGCGCAAACACCTTGGTGCCTTTGCTCTTTTCGGAACCGATGCCCGCGAACCACTCCGCGCCGTTCATGATGATGACGGGGATGTTCGCATACGTTTCCACGTTGTTAAGCAGCGTCGGTTTTTCCCAAAGGCCCGCAATCGCGGGAAAGGGCGGCCGCGGACGGGGTTCGCCGCGTTTGCCTTCGATGGAACGCATCAGCGCGGTTTCCTCACCGCACACAAACGCGCCGGAGCCCATGCGGATTTCGAGGTCGAACGAGAAGTTGCTTCCCATAATGTTCTGGCCAAGCAGCCCCATCTCGCGCGCCTGCTGCAGCGCGTTTTCAAGGCGTTCCACCGCCAGCGGATATTCAGCGCGCACGTAAACGTATCCCTGGTCGGAACCGATGGCGTAACCGGCGATGATCATGGCTTCAATCACGCTGTGCGGGTCGCCCTCGAGCACGCTTCTGTCCATGAATGCGCCCGGGTCGCCTTCGTCGGCGTTGCACAGCACGTACTTCTTGTCGCCCGGCGCCTTACGGGTGAACTCCCACTTCATGCCGGTAAGGAAACCCGCGCCGCCGCGACCGCGCAGGCCGGAATTTTTCACCGTGTCCGTCACCTGCTCCGGCGTCATTTCCGTGAGCGCCTTGGCCAGCGCCTGATACCCGTCGCGGGCGATGTATTCCTCGATGCTTGTGGGGTCAATAATGCCGCAATTACGCAACACAATCTTCTGCTGCTGCTGGAAGAAGCCGATTTCCTGCAAGGCGGGCACAATCTGCGCGGTGGCGGGAACCTTGAAGTTCAACCGCGACACGGGACGTCCCTTCAGCAGATGCTCGGACACGATCTCCTCGGCGTCTTCGGGCTTTATCCCCTGGTAAAACACGCCGTCAGGGTAAATTACGGCGACAGGTCCGACGGCGCACGGGCCAAGGCAACCCGTGTGAATCAGGTCAACTTCATCTTTCAAACCGTGTTTGCGCAAGGCTTCTTCAAGGGCGGCGCTTACGGCATGAGTGCCTGACGCCACACACCCCGCTCCGGCGCAAACCAGCACATGAGAATGTATATTGCTCATTTTCAAAATTCTCCTATTGTCTTGTTCGCTCCCAGCCGGCTATTTGCCGATGAGATAGTCCATGACGGGGTTGCCCTTAACCACGTGCTGCTGCACGATGGTCAGGATGCGTTCACTGTTCAACTTGCCATAGCGGTATTCCTTTCCCGCCTTGTCTGTTAATGTGATCATGGGCTCGCGGTCGCACAATCCCGCGCACCCCGACTGTCGAAGGGTAACGTTCTTCACGCCTTCCTGGTCCAACGCTTCAGCCAGCGCCGCAAGCGCGTCGCGCGCGCCCGCCGCAATGCCGCAGGTGCCCATGTGCACGGTAATGGTGATTTCCCGGGGACCCGTGCGCACTGCTATGGCCTCTCGCGCTTTATCGCGAAGGGCCGCAAGGTCATTCGGGGAGGTGATTTTTGTAGTCATGGTTCAAAGTCTCCTTTGCGGTTCCACGGAACGCTGGTTATGCCTTGGCCGTCACGGCCGCCTGATCCTGGTCCAGATACTGGTCGAGAATCTGCTGCAGCCGCGCCGCCTTGACGCGTTGGTGAACATCTTCATCAATCATAATGGCCGGCGCCAGACCGCACGCGCCGAAACAGCGCGCCACGTCCAACGAAAAATTCCTGTCGGCCGTTGTTTCGCCCACATCTATGCCCAGGCGTTCCTTGAGCGCCTCGAGCGTCTGTTTGCCGCCGCGCACATAGCATGCGGTGCCCAGGCAAACACGTATCATGTGTTTGCCCCGCGGCTGCGTCGAGAAGAAGGAGTAGAAACTGACCACTCCCGCCACTTCACTATACGACTTGTTCAGTCCGAGGCTTATCCTGCGCAGCGCGCACTCGGGCAGATAACCGAATATCGCCTGCGCAATCTGCAGCACGGGAATCAGCGCGCCCGGCTTATCCTTGTACTCGGCTATCACCTCGTCAAGGCGCGCGAGCAGCTCCTCCTCGCCGGCCTCTTCGGTGCAGCAACAGCAGCTGCCTTGTTCTTTGTCAACCATAACAGTTCTCCTTTATACGCGCCATGACCTGACAAAAGCCCGGCGCCCACTACGTTGGTTACATTTGGACGTCCGTCCGTTCCTTCTCAGACGCGGCGTCGCGCTCCGTTTTCTGCATATCCGCAAGGCGCGCCGGTCGGCGCGCAAAATACGCAACCTTTTCAAAAGAAGTGGTCAAATCCACATTTTCCACATACACATGTTTTGACAC
>DSBB01000110.1 GCA_011046175.1 Candidatus Hydrogenedentota bacterium
AAAGCCATAACCAACATATCGGTGCGCATCCATCCGGGCACGCCCGACGCGTTGCTTGATCGAATCACGCAGTATCTGGCACAGGGGACGGCGAGTTTTTCCTTGTTTAATGATACTGTCAATATCGAAGCCATGAAGCGACGGGGCTTTAGCGAGGTGGATGCTCATGACTATGCCGTCATGGGCTGTGTCGAGACGACCTGCCCCGGTCGTACAGGCGGTATGAGCGCAAACGCGCTTCAACTGGTAAAAATCCTCGATATGACCATCAGAAACGGGAATGTTCGTACTATTGCAGGTATGCTTCGGGGCGAAGGTCTGCAAACAGGTGATCCGGACGCCTTCGCCTCTTTCGACGAACTGCTGGCGGCGTTCCAGCAACAAGCGCGGCATCTCATTGCCAAGACAGTTGAGGCGTCAAATCTGCGCGACCGCATCTACGCAGAACATTTGCCTGCGCCGTTGCTATCGGTCTTCACGGACGGTTGTCTTGACAACGCCAAGGATGTAACCCAAGGCGGGGGGCGCTACGATTTGGCCGGAATATCCATGATAAATTCATTTGCCAATGTTTTTGATTCGCTTGTGGTGCTCAAGAAACTTGTGTTCGATGAAAAGCGATTTGGATTTCACGAGTTCCTTGCCGCCATGGACAACAACTTCGCCGACCGGCAGGATATCCTGTATGCGATTCGGCAGGTCAAAGGTAAATGGGGTAACGGCGATCCGGAAACAGACGCCTTGGCGCGCAGCATTGCCGGGGAGCTGTTCGCCGAAACGTATAAATACCAAAACTATCGTGGCGGTCCATTTGTCGTATACATTATCAGCATGATTACCCATACCATTGACGGACGCCTTTCTGTGGCCTCGCCGGACGGACGCAAGGCGGGCATGCCCTACGCTGCAAGCGGGAATCCCTATAACGTGGAACGCTGCGGCGTAACCGCAGCCATGCGTTCGGTTGCGGCTCTTCCCTTCGAGGATGTCATGGGTTGTGCGGTAAACATGAAATTCCATCCAAACGCAATCGGTGCGACACCGGCGACCCGTGAAAAATGGGTCGCTCTGCTGCGCACCTATTTTGATATGGGCGGCCCACAATTGCAACCGACGGTGGCGAGCGCGGAAACCCTGCGACTGGCGCAACGGGAACCCGATCAGTATCGAGACCTCATTATCAAGGTTGGAGGCTACAGTACATACTTCGTTGATCTGGGCGAAGAAATTCAGGAAGAGATCATTGCACGCACCGAACATGCAATGTCGTAACAACAAGACTTTTTCGGTTTCTAATCAGTTATGATGGAGGCTGGAAAGATCATGAGCGCCGGTATCTTTCTGCGGAAATGTACGCATATATTCCCACGGCAATAGCCGTCTAATCAAAATGGAATGCACGCCTTGAAAGGCACTATTTTTGACATTCAAAACTATGCCATCTACGATGGGCCCGGTATCCGCACAGCCGTATATTTCAAAGGATGCCCGCTCCGGTGCAGTTGGTGTCACAATCCGGAATCCCAGGCGGGGACGCCCGAGATGGCTTGGTGGCGGGAACGTTGCGTCGGATGCGGCGCGTGCGCATCGGTCTGTCCAGAAAGCGCCCTGGCTGTTGCAAAACAGGGAGTGATTCGGGACAAGGCGCGATGTACGGCATGTGGTTCCTGTGCGCCGGCATGCGCGTATGAAGCGATGGAACGCATCGGATATGAAATCACCGTGGAAGAACTGGTTCGGCAGGCGCTGCGCGACAAGCAGTTTTTCGAACGTTCCGGCGGCGGCGTAACCATTACAGGCGGCGAACCCACTTTGCAAAGCGAATTCCTTTTGGCATTGCTCGCCGCTTTTCGTGAGGAAAATATTCATACTGCGATTGAAACGTGCGGTCAGTATCCTGCGTCATTAACATCGGCGCTCGCAAAGGTTACCAATCTCTTTCTTTTCGACTTGAAACAGACGGATGCTGACAAACACCAACGCGGGACAAGTGTTGGAAATACACAAATACTCGCGAATTTCACTGCCGTTCTAAGCGCTGTTGGCGAACAAGGCGTTATCCCGCGTATTCCGCTGATTCCCAGTTTCAACACAGAGCAAAACGACATTGCGGCCTTTATCAATTACCTGCACGATTCAGGGTATAATGGCGAGGTTCATCTCATGCCCTGCCACCGCTGGGCTAAAGGGAAATATGAACGCTTGAACCGCGCGAGCGAATTCCATGAACCTTGTAGTATCGAGGAGCAAGAATTGGCAGCAATCGTCCGATGCTTTGCCAACGCCGGATTCGAGCCGGTGTGTCATGGATAGGCGAAAGGAGGAAGCACATTGAAGGTCTTGGTTACCGGCGCCGACGGTTTGCTCGGCAGCAATCTCGTTAGACGACTTTTGGAAACGGGGTATACGGTTCGCGTACTCATCTATCCCGGCAGCACATCAAGATCGCTCGACGGCTTGGAAATCGAGCGGATAGAAGGGGATTTGTGCGACCCTGTCGAAGAACTTGC
>DSBB01000011.1 GCA_011046175.1 Candidatus Hydrogenedentota bacterium
ATAAATGCGAAGTAACTGCCCGGCGAGCATAACAATACGAAACAACAAATGTCATCATCAACCCCACCTGATCGGCGGCGCTGAAAAGGCGGGGTTTATTTTACGTGACGGCATCAAGAAAAGAACTGTTCAGCAGGGATTCCTATGATACGCTGCAAGCGCGCGAATCTCGGCACAGATAATGGTGTGGCGCGGGCTTCCAGCCTGCCCGCATCCGTGGATTATTGGAGAATCTTATGTCGGACATACTGGTTGCCTTTGGTCTGACCGTATTTGCGGGCATGGCCACCGGCATCGGAAGCATCATCGCGTTTACCGCGAGCAGGACGAACTACAGGTTTCTGTCCGTGGCGACCGGATTCTCCGCCGGCGTAATGCTCTATGTGTCCTTTGTGGAGATATTCTTCAAAGGCCGGGAATCCCTCACCCTTGCATTCGGAGAACGGCTGGGCGACTGGGCAAACGCGGGCGCTTTTTTTGGCGGCATGTTGTTCATCGGGCTGGTGGACGCGTTGGTGCCGAGCGCTGAGAACCCCCACGAAATCCCGACGGAGGCGGAAACCGCGCCGCTGCACAATCCCGCCGCGCCGTTTCCGGACACGCCAATGGCCGCCACACTCGCAAAGGCGACCGCCACGCCGGAAGATGTTGCGCGCAGCCATAAGAAGTTGTTGCGCATGGGATTGTTCACGGCGCTGGCAATAACCATTCACAATTTCCCGGAAGGACTGGTAACCTTTCTGGCTGCGCTGGAAACCCCCTCGCTGGGCGTGGCGATTGCCATCGCCATCGCGCTGCACAACATCCCCGAAGGAATCAGTGTTTCCGTACCCATATTCTACGCCACGGGCAGTCGCAAAAAGGCGTTCGTTTATTCGTTGTTGAGCGGTCTGGCGGAACCGTTCGGCGCGGGCGCGGCCTACCTGTTGCTGCGATTTTTTCTTGGCGGTGAAATTCCGGCGGAAGTGATGGGCGTCCTGTTCGCGGGCGTGGCCGGGGTAATGGTCTACATCAGTCTCGACGAATTGCTGCCCACCAGCCGCGCCTATGGCAAGGGACACGACAGTCTTTTGGGGCTGATGGCGGGCATGGCGGTCATGGCGGCAAGTCTGTTGCTGATGGCATAAGCGGGGCCGCCATGTTGGCCGCGGGGGCTGTTACCTGTTACACTGAAACAACACGCGTGGAGCGCGGCAGGAATACGGGGCCGTATTGCCGCCGCAAACCGTAAAGGCTTGTATTATGAAAATACCTGTTTTGATAATGGCGTTGTTTTGTGCGGGTGTCGGCGCAGCGAATACGGTCGAGGTTGTGTGGAACTATGAGCCGCCTGCGGGGCACGTGGACACGTCGCCCGCGCTGGGCGACTTGGATGGCGATGGCCGCATGGATATCGTGCTCGGCACCATCGCGGGCGTCGTTGTGGCGTTGGATGTGAACGCCAGAGAACTGTGGCGCCATGAAATGCGCAGCACAATATGCGTTCCCCCCGCTGTTGCCGATGTTACCGGGGACGGGCGCCTGAATGTGGCGGTTATGGACAGGCAGGGGCGCGTGCATTGCTTGTCGGGAAGCACGGGCGACGTGGTCTGGGAGGCAACGCTGCCGAATACCCTGTACTGGGGGGAAACCGTGCTGGCGGTGGGCGACGTTACCGACGACGGCAATCTGGAAATCGTCACCGGCGACGGCCATAGCGGCGTTGTTTGCCTGAACGGCAAGGGCGAAACGCTCTGGGTGTATCGTGGCGATCACGGTATTACGCAGGCGCCGGCCATCGCTGATCTCGCGGGCGACGGCGTCGTGCGCATCCTGGTGGGCGGCGACAAGATTCCGCTGGTGTGCCTGTCGGCGGAAGGCAGGGAGTTATGGCGCAGCGAGAACGGTATCGGCAGCAGCCCCTTGGTGTATGACATTACGGGCGACGGCGCCAATGAGATTCTTGTTGGAGTGAATGAATACTTCACTGCCCGGGACATTTCCGGCAAAGAGATTTGGCGTTACCAGATGCAGCGCGAAATGGACAGCGCCATCACCGTGGCGGACGCGGACGGCAACGGCGACGTGGAAATTTACGTGGCTGACTTGGCGGGCAATCTGGTCAGCCTGACTCCCGACGGGCAGTTGCGCTGGTCGGCCAACGTAAAGGAGCGTGTGCGCCGTTCGCCCACCGTGGGCGATGTCACCGGCGACGGCGAGCAGGATATTCTTGTGGCGGGTTATGCCGCGTCGCTGTTTGTTTTCGCGCCGGACGGCAGACTCAAAGAGAGCGTGGCCGTGCCGCGTGACGTGAACAGCAGCGCCGTAATCATCCCGATGGCGGACGGCGCGCCCGGCGTCATCCTGCCGGTGTCTAACGATACGGTGCGCCTGTTGCGTTGGCCGGGCGCTCAGCCCCGCGCCGTGGCGCTTTGGCCGGAATACCGCTTTGATTCGAGGCGCGCGGGCAGCCCCCAGGAAAGCGCTTATGCGCCCCCCGTGGAGCTTGATCTTTGTGTCGGGGATATG
>DSBB01000441.1 GCA_011046175.1 Candidatus Hydrogenedentota bacterium
ATATATGAGCCTGGCGAATATGTCGTCACTTACTCCATCGAGAACTCACGGGGGTCCACATCAGAAATTTCGCGAACGGTAACAGTCGTAGACACTAAGCCACCAATTATCACATTGCGCGGGCCGGCAAATGTTACGGTTGACTGTGAGTCAGTAATGTTCGTCTTGGACGATTACGCTATGGCAGAGGACTCGTGCAGCAATCAGCCCTTAGTACAACGCATTGGTGATGTAAATACCAGCGTCCCGGGTCTTTACACGGTAGAGTATATAGCCACAACCACAAACGCAGAACAAGGATTGTCTTGGAGCGCCACAGACGATACACCTGCTACATTAACCTATCAACTTTCCGGAGCAGCTGGCAACTATACCCTTTTCGGCCTTGGTACATTCGATGATGAAACAGTTTCCGTTTTCGGTGATAACTTGATTATCATAATTGCCGAAGGAGAAGAAGAAGAAAAAAATGCGGGCTCTCTAGAAATGTATGCAAAAGCCGAAGGTGAAAGTGAAGGCGAAGAGGAAATTGAAAACTCCGTAGATCGTGTAATAAGTGGCACAAGCGTTACCCTAACCGTAACACCTAAACCTGGCACACTGACTTGGCACATCAAGGAAATAATTCCTGAAGGTTTGCTCGCCACCAATGTTAGCGGACCCGGAAGTGCCTCAAATAACTGGGGAACGGCCACCGCAACACTGCGGGTCACAGTGCTGGATAACTGTCCGGAACCGTTGGAAGGCGAAGACGAAGGTGAAGATGAAGGTGAAGGTGAAGGCGAGGGTGAGGATGATGAATGCACCGGCTGCCGCGCCTGTCTGGGATGCTGTCCCGACGAGGACGGCAAGTGGCTGCCCAAGGACTGGATGGGCGATTGGATGTTGATCGGCTTGAGCATGCTGGTGCTGGCCGCTTACGGGATCAACCGCAGACATCTGTAAACAGAACCGAGAACCAGAACGCGCCACGCCAATTCAGGCTTGTGGCGCGTTTTCTTTCAGCATCCGGCGGGGCCGTCGCCCACCCCGCTTTGTTTATCACGCTTACGCGGAAAGTCGGAAACATGCACGCCCGGGTTCTCACGCTGCAGCGGTATGCTCGTTTGCATCAAGCCCCCTGCATTCCGCGCCGCGTTTCAGGACAACGCCGTCATCGTATGTCCGCATCAAGCCATTTGATTACCGCCATGACGCCACGGGCCCGTTTTAACATGGTGGCTTTTAGACCGTGTTCGCGAAGTTTTATTTTCGCGTCATGCCGGTCTTTCGCAACAACAATCCCCCCGACAAACGACTTTTCTTCATTCCCCTCGGCCCGTATCGCATGATAATCATAAGCAGGCATGAAAAAACTCCTTGTTGAAGACTTGCTTCCACCGGCCTAATTCTATCACCTTCAAAGGGACGGCGCAAATCCCGCAAAAAATTACATCACAACAGGACGTAAAGCGCCGGCAAAAGGTTGCATTTCCTGTGCGGCGGCGGGTATTGTTTGCCTTCGTCTGTTATCAACCGACAAAGGAGCACGCCATGCTGTATCTGACCGCCGTATTGCTGCTTGCCGCTGCAACCCCCGTCGCAGAAACGCCGCCTGTCACGGGCAATCCAATCACACGCAATATCATGGACTATGGGGCCCGCGCCGATGGAACCGGCGACAACACACCCGTATTTCAGGAGGCGTTGGACGCAGCCGGCGCGGTAAACGGCGGCACCGTCGAAGTGCCGTCAGGGCGTTACCGCTTCGAGGGCGTCATTACCGTGCCCTCGAACGTTACCTTGCGCGGCACATTCACTTACGCCCCCGCTCACGCGGGCGTCCGAGACGGCGGCGCCCAGGAACGTCCCGTGTTCGGCAGCGTGCTTGAACCGGTGGGCGGCGCCGGCGATGCGGACGGCGACCCGTTTATTACCCTGCGGGGGAATGCCGCAATTCAGGGATTTACGATCCATTATCCCGATCAGGACCCCCAAGCCGACGCGCCAACTCCTTATCCTTATTGCATTGCCATGCGGGGCAACAACCCCGCCGCCGTTGACCTGCAGCTGTTGAATCCGTATCAGGCGATAGACGCCTCGCATAATCAACGCGCGCTCATCCGCAACATCCACGGTCAGCCAATATATGTCGGCATTTTCGTTGATGTAATCTACGACATCGGACGCATTGAAAATGTGCATTGGAACCCGTGGTGGTCCATTAACACCAAGGTTTACCAATGGCAGGTGGAAAATGGCGTCGGATTCATCTTCGGCAAAACGGACTGGCATTACGTCCACAACACCTTCTGTTTCGGTTACAACGTCGGTTATAAATTCATCAAAACGGAAAAAGGGAGCGCAAACGGCAATTTTCTGGGCATAGGCGCCGACGACTGTTACACCGCCCTGGCCGTCGAGGAAAGCGCGCCAATGGGCCTGCTCATCACCAATGGCGAGTTTGTGTCCTTCCACGGCCCCGATCCAACCATGGTCCGCGTTGAGGAAACTCACACCGGAAC
>DSBB01000024.1 GCA_011046175.1 Candidatus Hydrogenedentota bacterium
AGGATACACCGGCGAAAGGTACATGCCGGCGGCAAGTATGCCGTTGGCGCCTGTCGAAGGCATTCCGGGACTGCTGCATTCCAACGTGTCCAACGCAACCATGCTGACGGGCGGAAACTTGCCGCCCGGCGATTCCCCGGCGTACATCTTAAATATCAAACCCCATTGTTTCAGATTGTTTTGGCAACTCGACCGCCGCGCCGCTTCACGGGCCCGGGCAAGCGCGGGCAATAAAATTGCCGCAAGAATACCAATAATGGCAATCACCACCAGCAACTCTATCAGCGTGAAACCGTACCTTCTCATAAAATTATTCCTCATAAAATAGATGAATATAATACATTAATCCAATAAAAGCAATAAGAACTCACCGTTTATAGACTTGATTTCCACCCGTCAGGTGTCAAGCGCGGAAGCCGTTTTTTCCCATGCCTGTATACACAAATGGAGCCGGCCCCCGTCAAAACGAGTCCGGCTCCAATATCTTGGTTGCTTGTGCAATCTGATGGCTGAAATTTACGCGTTTCCTGTTTGCATCTGGTTGTAACGACGTTGCAAGGAAGATTTCCGGCGCGCAGCTTGATTGCTGTGAATGACGCCTTTCGCGCATGCGCGATCAATTTCGCTTATGGCGGCGAGCATCTCGGCTTTTGCCTTGTCTGCGTCTTTCGCCGCAATAACTTGATCGGCTCGTTTCACAACCGTTTTGACGCGGGATCGCACCGCGACATTCCGTTGCCGACGTTTCTCGTTGGTCAAAATACGTTTTTTTTGCGATTTGATATTTGCCATGAAAAATCTCTCCTGACACAAAGGGGGGATATCCTGCTGATTGCGAAGCGCAAGTATATCATTTGCGTCTTGAGGGTATCAAGTTTTCGTTGGCGTTTACAAATGGGGTGACCAAAGAAGCTATAAGGTGTTTCCCTGCCATTTATGGCAATGGCGCGTTATACCGCAACGGGTACATGCGCTGATGGATGTCCTGCGCGGCGGCGATGAGTTCCGGATAGGGTTCGTCGGCGATGGTCACCAAGCCTATATTATAGTTCTCGCCGTCGAGCGTGCGTCCCGTGGTGGGCTGGTCGCCGTACTTGAACCAGTGCGCGCCGATAACCGTGGGGTGCAGCGCGAGACTTTCAATGTACGCGGCGTAGAGCGCGGCGCGTTCGTCCTGGTCGGCGGCGGCCTGTAACCCCGTGTGAAACATGCCGCGGTCGGTTGCGCCGAAATGAAACTCGCCGAATATCACCGGTTTCCCGAAATCCGCGTAGCGGTCGGCGGGGATGTCGCGGGAGTACATGTTGTAACTGACCACGTCCGCCACTTCAGCGCAGGCGCGCACAACAGGTTCGGGCGCGTATATCGGCGTGAAGCGGCAACCGAGGTAGAGATGGTTCGGCGCGTGGCGACGCAACGCGCCCGCCACCACGTCAAAGTAATGGCGGCCAAAGCGGTACTCAAAAGCGGCGCAGTCTTCGCGGCATTGCCGGTTCGGGGGTGCGGGCATGCGCAACGCGTCCCAGTCGGCGGCGTCTGTGGCCCACGCGGCGTTCACCGCGGCAATGTCCGGGTACTGTTCCTGCAGCATGGCGATGAACACCTTGCGGGCGGGCTGGTCCGGCGGACTTTGCAGCGCCGCCGCCGCAATGCCCGACCAGGACATCTCATTGTCCACAAAGAACCCCACCACCAGCGGGTTGTCGCGGTAGTCGGCGGCAAGCGACGCGAGGGAAGCATCCGTATTTACCGCGAAATCCGGGTCGAACACGTCCTTCATCTTGCCCCAATAGCCTGTGCTGCCTTCCAGCGCGCGCGCATTGCCGCTGTATCCGGTGACGGTGAACGGCATGGGCGACTGCCGCAGCACGTCGCCGTCCGACCAGTTGCCGACGGTGGTGAACCCCCAGGCGCGGAGCCGATCATACGCCATCTCCCGCGCCGCCGCCACATATCCCTCGCCGAGCTTCCGTTTCAGGTTGCTGCCGTAATGGTTGAACACACGCCCTTGGCCGCCCACCGCTTCCGCCATGCTGTGAACCCCCGACACGCGCCCCCAGAAGTTCGCGAAAGACCCGTCAGCGTCTGGCAACCCTTCAAACCAGTCGTCCCGCCCCTCGATAAAGGTGCTGTCGCCGTAATGAACGCAGTTGACCCCGATGGACAGGAACAGCCGCCCCTCCGGCGTGACGAACCACCAGCGCCCGTTCACCTGCTCCACACGGAACCAGCCCGTCCCGTCCAGTTGCGGGCCGTCCGCCCAGCCGCAGACCGCGTCCATGCCGGGCAGACGCGGCGCGTTCTGCAACTGTTCCTTTTCCCGCGCCGCCGATTGCGCCAATGCCGCATCCTCGTGAACCTTGCCCGGCCAGTCCTCGTGGATGTACTGCCCGTAAGCGTCAATGAAGGGATGGGACACCAGCCTCGCCAGTTCGCTGCCCGGCGGGAAAAGGGCAATCCCATGAACGCGCAGCGCCTCCGCGTTTTCCTTTGTGTCCGGC